>NZ_RZRW01000156.1:0-4504 GCF_003998745.1 Mesorhizobium sp. M7A.F.Ca.US.014.04.1.1
GTCCAGCACCACGAAGCGGTCGGCGATGTCGAAGACATGATGGATGTTGTGGCCGATGAACAGGATCGAGCGGCCGCTCGCCCGCACCTGGCGCACGAAATGGAACACCTTGGCGGTCTCGGTCAGCGACAGCGCCGTCGTCGGTTCGTCGAGGACGATCAGCTCGGCCTGCTTGTAGATGGCGCGGGCGATCGCCACGCCCTGGCGTTCGCCGCCCGAAAGCTGGCCGACGATCGACTGCGGCGTGAACACTTTCGAGGTGAAGCCGATCTCGCGCATCAGCCGGCTTGCCTCCTCGATCTCCTTGTTGACCCTGAGAAAGCCCATGAAGCCGGTCAGCTCGCGGCCCATGAAGATGTTGCGAACGATGGTCTGCTGCACGGCCAGCGCCCGGTCCTGGAACACCGTCTCGATGCCGGCCTCGCGCGAACGCGCCGCGCTCCACCCGGTCACCGGCTTGCCACGCACGAGGATTTCGCCGCTGGTCGGCTTGACCACGCCCGAGAGGATCTTGATCAGCGTCGACTTGCCGGCGCCATTGTCGCCGAGCAGGCCGACCACCTCGCCGCGGTCGACGCTGAGATTGACCCCGCCCAGTGCATAGACCTGGCCATAGGACTTGCTGATGTCGCGCAGTTCGATGAGGCGTTCGGCCATCGGATGCTCGCTTTCATTGTCTCGTGCCGGCGTCGTCGCCAGCGGTCCCGCCGGCCGGGGCCTGAGATCCCGGCCGGCGGCTTGGGAGGTCAGCGCAGCGCCTGCTTGGCGAGCTCGGCGACGATCTCGTAATTTTCGGGCGTGACGAAGCCGGCGCCGGTGTCGACATTCATCGGCGCCAGCCCCAGCACAACCTGCTGGCAGAGGCTGAGGATCGGCAGATAGCCCTGCAGGAACGGCTGCTGGTCGGCGGTCAATTGCACCCAGCCACCCTTGAAACCCTCGACGATCTGCGGGCTGGTGTCGAAGCCGAAATTGAAGATCTCGCCCGCCTTGCGTCCGGCCGCCTGCATATAGGTCGAGACATTGCCGAGCATCTGCCCGCCGGGATAGCCGACCGCCTTGACGTCGGGATTGTTGAGCAGCGCCGCGGTGATCACCGGAATGGCCAGGTTGGGATCGGACGCCCATTCGCCGCTCGGCGGTGAGGACAACTGGATGACCTCGACGCCGGCTTCCTTGAGCGCCGCCACCGTGCCGCGTTCGCGCGCGCCGCGACTTTCGTTTTCGAACGGACCGATCATGATCGCCTTGTCGCCGGCCTTCAGCTTGCCCAGTTTGAACGCCTCGGCGCCGAGCGCGCGGCCCTGCTGTTCCTGCTGGGCGCCGACATAGCCGCCGCCGAACGCTTCCACCACCTTCGGCACAGGCACGTTCTGGTACATCATCTTGATGCCGTCCTTGTGCGCCTGTTCGGCGAGCGGCATGATTGATGCGTCGCCCGGATGGCCCATCATGGCGATGCCGTTGGGCTTGACCGCGACGGCCTCGCGCAGTTGCTGCACCATCTTTTCGATGTCCCACTGGGAGAAGATGTAGTCGACCTTCGGCCCCAGATCGGCCTCTGCCTGCTTGGCGCCATTGTAGACGATGGTGCCGAAAGCGTCGCCCTCGGCGCCGCCGACGAAGAAGCGGATGTGGACGTCCTTGCACCATTTGGCGTCGAGCGCCTGCGCGGGCAAGGTGGAGATCGCAGCGGCAAGCACCGTGGCGGCGGCCACGACGGTCGAGCGCAGAACTGTCCTTCTCATCGTCATGCTCATGCACTTATCCTCCCTTTTTGTCCTCGCAAGCGAGGGGTTTCGACATTCGCTTCGGCAATGTGCGTTGCAGACATCCCGGCCGGCTCCTCCCGCCGGCCGATCCTCACATCGGGTTCGGCAGGTAGCTGGCCCCTCCCCGGCATTGCTTGAGATATTCCAGCGCGCGCACCTGCCCGGTGATTTCGAGATCGCCTCGATAGACAGGGTCGTGCCAGCCTTCGATGTCGATGGCGCCCTTGTATCCGGCCAGCCGCAATTCGCTGATCACCCGCGTCCAGTCGCTGTCGCCGAAGCCCGGCGTTCGCATCTGCACGAAGGGCAGCCGGCCGAACACGCCATGCTCGCGGATGACATCCCAGCGCACCGTCGCGTCCTTGCCGTGGACGTGGAAGATGCGCGGCGCCCATTTGCGGATCTGCGGCATCGGATCGATCAGATAGACGAGCTGGTGGCAGGGCTCCCATTCCAGTCCGAGATTGTCGTCCGGCACTTCGTTGAACATCAGCTCCCAGGCGTCCGGATTGTGGGCGATGTTCCAGTCGCCGGCGGCCCAGTTGCCGTCCATCGCGCAGTTCTCGAAGGCGATGCGCACGCCCTTGTCGGCGGCGCGCCTGGCCAGCGGTCCCCAGACCTCCTTGAAGCGCGGCAGGCTGTCGGTCAGCTTCTTGCCGCGCAGGCGGCCGGTGAAGCCGCTGACCATCGAGGTGCCGAACAGATGCGCATTGTCGATGACCGTCTCCCAGGCCTTGAGCACGCCGCGATCGACCTCGCCGTCTTCCAGCGGATTGCCGAACACGCCGAGCGAGGACACGGTGACGTCGGCATCGCCGATCGCCTCGCGGATCTGGCCGGCCAGCCGCGGCAAATCCTTGCCGCCCAGCGTCTGCCAGAAGAAGGGCTGGATGCTCTCGAAGCCGAGCGGCAGGATCTGCTTGATGTAAGCCGCCGGGTCGTCGAGATTGGCCCGCACCATGGTGCCGATCCGGATGTCGAGAAGCGGGTTCGGCGTCATTGTGCTTCCTCTGCGATTGTCACGCGGCGGCCGGTCTCGGCGCTTTCGATGGCGCCAAAAACCATGGCCAGGCTCTTGATGTTGTCGCCGCCGCGCGTTTCCGGCTCGGTGCCGGTCTCGATGGCGTGCATGAAATCCTGGAGAATGCCGAGATGGCCGCCGACGCGATCGGACGCATCGAGCGGCGGCACCTCGATCGGCTGGGTTTTGTCGAACATTCCCTCGCGGCCCGGCATCACTGCTTCTGCCCTCAAATCGTCATGACCGTCCCAGATGAGGCTGCCGCGCTCGGCAACGATGCGCCATGCACTTTCCCAACTGGTGCGGAAGCCGGCCGCGCACCAGCTGCCGGCGTAGGTGAAGACCTTGCCGTCGCCGAGATCGAAGACGGCGCTGGCCGAAGATCCCTGCCTGTACCAGGAACTGGCCGGCTCCCATTCCTGGCAATAGACGCCGGCCGGCTCGCCATTCACCATATAGCGAGCGGCGTCGAAGGTGTGGATCGCCATGTCGAGCAGCAGCACATGGGCCATCTCCTCGCGAAAACCGCCGAAATGCGGCGCGACGAAGAAGTCGGCGTGGATGCTGGTCGGCGCACCGATGGCGCCGGAGTCCAGGAACCTCCGGATGCGCCTGACATTGGCGACATAGCGGCGGTTCTGCACGACCGCATGGATGCGCCCGGCGCGGCGCGCGGCCTCGACGATGGCGCGCGCATTTTCCGGACTGTCGGCGAGCGGCTTTTCCGTCAGCAGATGGCAATTGTGCGCAAAGGCGGACAGCGCGACCGCGCGCCGGGCGGCGGGAACCACGACATCGAACACCGCTTGCGGTTTGATCTGATCGAGGACGGCATCGAGGCTGCTGCCGATGACGGCATTGGTGAGGCCGTATTCGTGCGCCCGCGCCCGTGCCCTGTCGGCATCGAGATCCACAAGGCCGACAATGGCGAGCCCGTTGACTTGCTGCGCGGCATCGAGCCAGGCCTTGCTCATCGCTCCGCAGCCGACCAGGACGGCATTGATCATCCGGCGCTCCTCCTCCGCTCGGTCCCTCCAGACCGATCGTCACGGCATCCACGGCATGACCGTAAACGTTTTTCCGTAAACGTTTACGAGAACACACCCGAAGGCGTAGAATGTCAATTGGCCGCTCGTGAAAATCGTCCTGTCGCCTTGGCCTGAGCGGCTACCGGTGCTAGCCAAGCAAGGGGAGTACAGTCACTTGGCATCCAGCATTCATGACCTTGCCCGTCACCTGAACATTTCGATCGGCACGGTGTCGCGGGCGCTGAACGGCCGCGCCGACGTCAATGCCGACACGCGCCAGCGCGTGCTCGAGGCGGCCAGGACGCTCAACTATTCGCCGAACCAGTCCGGCCGCAGTCTGCGGCAAGGCGCCACCCATTCGATCGCCTTCATGCTGCAGCCGCATCCGGGCGACCAGCAATATGGCGAGCCGTTCTTCATTCCGTTCCTGATCGGGCTGCAGGCCAGGCTTGCGGAAAGCGGGCTCGACCTGACCGTGGTCATGGGCGCGCCGGGCGACTACCAGCAGGAGCGCCTGCGCCGCGTCGTCGAGACGCGCCGCGCCGATGCGGTGCTGCTGGCCTGGACGCGGCGCGAGGATGAACGCATCGACTATCTCACCCAGGCCGGCTTTCCCTTCGCCACGCTCGGCCGCAGCCGCTCCGGAACCAAGTCCTACCCTTCCCTCAACCTCGATTTCGAGA
>NZ_RZRW01000156.1:4514-10837 GCF_003998745.1 Mesorhizobium sp. M7A.F.Ca.US.014.04.1.1
CGCCCACCGCCGCATCGCCGCCGTCCGCCCGTCGCTCGACCTTAATTTCGGCTATCTGTTTTTGGTCGGCTATCGCAAGGCCTTGCGGCGGCACGGCATCGAGGTAGACCCCGAGCTGATCGCGTCCGGCTTCATCAACGAGGCCGGCGGCTACGGGGTGACGCCGCAGGTGATGCGCTCCAAGGCTCCGCCGACCGCCATCATCTTCAACAATGACGCGATGGCGCTGGGCGGCTGCAAGGCGCTGGCAGAGATGGGTATCAGGCCGGGTCACGACATGGCAGTGACCGTCATCGTCGACACGCCGCTCTGCCGCTATTTCTCGCCAGCCCTGACCGCCTTCCGCCCGGCGCTGGAGCCGATGGGACAACGGCTCGCGGAAATGCTGCTGGCGTCGCTTCCCGCCTTCGCCGGCCCGGAGGGGCCGCGGATCATCCGCGAGGTCTGGCCGCTGGAACTGGTCGCGCGCGACAGCGATTAATCGCAGCAGCAGGACCTGGCGAATTTGTCAAACGCTGAGCCAGGGTGTGTTGAGATTCAGGTCAGGCCGAGCCGAAAATGATGGCTTTTGAGAACCGGAGCGGAGCGGACATTCGGGTCCGTGAGCACCGGAAGCGCAGAAAGCCGTCGTTTGCAGGCCGGCCTCACCTGAATATCGACATACCCTAGTCCACCTTCTTCTCGCCCCGCTCCCCGGCCTTGACGATGTCGCCCGTGGTGAACAGGATTTCCTTCAGTTCCGCGCGCCAGTCCTTCTTCTGGCGCAGCAGGAATTCGAGATCCATGCCGAAATGCTTGAACTCCTCGCCCTGCGCGTTCTTCATGATGGCGCGCGCCTGCGGGTCCTTCTCCACCGACATGCGCTGTTCGTACCAGCTGATCGCTTCCGCCTCCTCGATCAGCGAGGTGATCATGCGGGCAAAGGTCCGCACCTCCTGCGACAGTTCTTCAGGCGGTTCGTGATACTGGTCGAAACCCATGTCGTCCTCCCCTCAAACAGCACACCGGTGCGCAGTGCACCGGCCGCAGCCTTGAATGCGCGGGAGGCGCTATAGGTTCCGGATCACGCCACAACCAGGGCGATCAGCGGGAGCCAGCCTCAAGACACCGGCGCTGCTCCGCCCTCTGCCGTGCGCCGCGCGATGAACTCGTCCAGCACGCCTGATGTGGCGACGGCCGAGGTCGGCGGCGCGAAATCGGCAAGCACCCGCCTCCAGACGCCGGTGGCGCGCTCGCTCGCCGTCTTCGAGCCGCTTTGCGTCCAGTTGCCGAAATTCGACCAGTCGGCCACCAGCGGTTCATAGAAGGCGGTGCGATAGCGCGCCATGGTGTGGCCGGCCGAGAAGAAATGCCCGCCCGGCTGCACCTCGGCGATAGCTTCGAAACCAATCGTGTCGGTGTCGCCGGGCGTCGCAGCACAAAGTTCAGCCACCGTCTGCAGCGCCTCGATGTCGGTGATCAGTTTCTCGAAGGAGACACTGAGGCCGCCCTCCAGCCAGCCGGCAGCATGGATGCACATCGTCGCCCCGGCCAGCACCGAGCCCCACAGCGCGAACTGCGTCTCGTGCGCGGCCTGTGCGTCGGAGATGTTGGCCGCACTGCCGCCGCCGGACCGCCAAGGCAGCCCGGTGAAGCGCGCCAGTTGGCCGGCGCCCAGCGTCGCCTTGACGTGCTCGGGCGTGCCGAAGGCGGGCGCGCCGGATTTCATGTCGACATTGGAGGAGAACGAGCCGTAGACGACCGGCGCACCCGGCCTCACGATCTGCGCCAGCGTCAGCCCGGCCAGCGCTTCGGCATGCTGCAGCGTCAGCGCGCCGGCGACCGTTATCGGCGCCATGGCGCCCGCCAGGCAGAACGGCGTGATGACGGAGACCTGCCCCGCGCGAGCGAAATCGATGATGCCTTGCGCCATCGGAATGTCGAGCTGACGCGGCGAGTTGGTGTTGATGACGGTGTAGCAATGCGCGCTTGCCAGAAACTCCTCTTCCGACAAGCCGCGCGCCAGCCGCAGCATCTCGAACCCGTCCTCGACTTGCGGCGTTCCGCGCGCGAAGACGAACGGGAGCTTGTCCGACAGCGTCAACTGCGCGCGGTTGACGGCATAGTGCCGAAAGCGGTTGTCGACATCCTGCGGTTCGATGCAGGGCCCCAGCATATGCAGCACATCGAAATGCTGCACCAGCCGCATCAGATCCTCGAAATCCGCCAGTGTTCCCGGCCGCCGGCCGCGCTCGAGATCGGTGACGTTCGGCGCCCCGCACCCGGCCAGGAAGGTCATCGAGCCGAGCTCCAGCGTCAGATCGCGGGCGCGCGAACCGGCGTAAGCGTGGATCGACTTCGGCGCCGAGGCGAGTGCCGCCGTCACCATGTCACGGCCGATGCGCACCATGTCGGTGTCTGGATCGACCAGGGCGCCGGCATTGGCAAAATGCTCACGCGCTTGCGGCAGCAGCACCTTGATGCCGAGCTCTTCCAGCACCCGCAGCGCCGTGTCGTGGATCGAAGCCGCCTGGTCGTCCGAAAAGATCGGCTGCGGCAGGAACGGGTTCTTCAGCGAATGGTAATTGGGACGGCGGCTGCTTTCGCTACCGGCCTCGCCCGTGCGTCCACGCCGGCGCTCGCGCCTGCCGTCCCGTGCCGCGTCATCGACCATCGGAAATCCTCCTCATTGCCGCATTGCCTTGCCCAGGGGATCGTAGGGCGAGGCCGCGACGACACGCGCCGGCCGTTCCTCACCCACGACATGCACGGAGAGCGCGGTGCCCTCGCCCGCGAAATCGCGGTCGACCAGAGCCAGCGCCAGGCTCTTGCCGACCGTATAGCCATAGCCGCCCGAGGTGACGAAGCCGACGCGTCGGCCCTGATGCCAGACAGGCTCAAAACCGCTGGCATCGGCGTCGAGCGCATCGATTTCCAGCGTCACCAGGCATTGGCCGCTGCCGGCCTCCCGCTGTTTCAACGCTGCTTCGCGGCCGATGAAGTCGCTCTTGCCGAAAGCGATGAAGCGGTCGAGACCGGTCTGGCCCGGCGTATAGCCTTGCGTGAATTCACGCGACCAGATGCCAAAGCTCTTCTCCAGCCGCAGCGCATTGAGCGCATAGTAGCCGATTTCAGCAAGGCCCAGATCCTCGCCCGCAGCCAGCAGCGTGTCGCGCAACGTGGCGTGCATGGTCACGGGGCAACTGATTTCGAAGCCGAGTTCGCCCGCGATCGACAGCCGCGCCACACGTGCCTGCACCATACCGATGTCGAATGCGCCACAGGCCATGAACGGCAATGCTGCGCCGGAAACATCCTGATGCGTCGTGCGCTCCAGAATCTCCCGCGCATTCGGCCCCGTGAGCAGGAAGCCGCTCATCGTGTCGGAGAGGTCGGCGATGGTGACGCCCTCCGCCGCATGGCTCTCGAACCAGCGCATATGGAATTCCCGGAGATAGTAGGAGCCCATCAGCCAATAAGAGCCGCCGCCCCAGTTGAAGACGGTGAGGTCGCCCTTCAGCCGTCCGTCATGGCCGAGCATCGGCGCCAGGCCGGCCCGCCCCGCCTTCGGCAATCGGCAGGCGAGCAGCCGGTCGAGCCACGCCTCCGCACCCAGCCCCGACACCGCATAGCGCGCATAGGCCGAGATATCGACGAGGCCGGCGGCGCGCCGCACCTGCAGCGCCTCCTCGCCGACGATGTCGAAGGCGTTGGAGCGCCGCAGCGTCGTGCTCTCGGCAAATCCCATCGGCGCGAAATAGGCCGGGATTTCCAGCCCCCAGGAAGCCGTCCATTCGCATCCCGCCGCGCTCATGCCGTCATAGGCGCCGGGGCGTTTCAGCGGCCGGCCGGCGGGCAGCCGTTCATTGGGAAAGGTCATGACGAACCGGCGCGAATAGAACTGGCGCGTCGTCTGCCTGAGATATTCGCGGTTGGCGGCGAAGGCACCGTAGCGAGCGATATCCATGCCGAAGATGTCGGCCTGCGGTTCGCCGAAAATCATCCATTCGGCCAGCGACTTGCCGACGCCGCCGCCCTGGCTGAAACCGGCCATGACGCCGCAGGCGACCCAGTAGTTCTTCAGGCCGCGCACCGGCCCGACAATCGGATTGCCGTCCGGCGTGAAGGTGAAGGCGCCGTTGACCCATTTGCGGATACCGGCCGTCGCCAGGCAAGGGAAGCGCTCATGCGCCTTGGCGAGTTCCGGGCTGATGCGGTCGATGTCTTCCGGGATCAGCTCTATGCCGTAATCCCACGGCGCTCCGTCCATGTTCCAGTGCTTTGGGTTCTGCTCATAGACGCCAAGCAGCACACCCTTGCGCTCCTGCCGCAGGTATGAAAAGCCGTCGAGATCGACGGCGATGCCGATTTCCCTGTCAAGTGCTGCGATCTCCGGAATGTCATCGGTGATGAAATAGTGGTGCTCCATCGGCGTCACCGGCAGGTCGACGCCGGCCATGCGGCCGAGCTGCTTCGCCCACAGCCCGCCGGCATTGACGACATGCTCGGCGATGATGGTGCCCTGCTCGGTGATGACGTCCCAGCGCCCGTCGGCACGTGCTTTCAGCTCGACGACCCGGTTGCGCAAGATGATGTCGGCGCCGCGATTCTTCGCAGCACCCGCATAGGCATGCGTGGTACCGTACGGGTCGAGATGGCCTTCGTTGGAATCATGCAGGCCGCCAAGAACACCGTTGACGTCGACGATCGGGCAGATCGCCTTGATCTCGTCGGGCGTGACCAGGCGCGCGGTCTCGATGCCGACCGACTGGAACACGGCCCAGGCTGATTTCAGCCACTCCCAGCGCGCGGGATCGCTGGCGATGTTGACGCCGCCCGTCATGTGCAGGCCGATATCCCAGCCGGATTCGGCCTCGATCTCCCGGTAGAGATTGATGGTGTAGTCCTGCAGCGCCGCCACGTTGGGATCGGCGTTGAGCGCATGGAAGCCTGCCGCCGCGTGCCAGGTCGAACCGGCCGTCAGTTCTGCGCGCTCGATCAGCGCCACATCGCTCCAGCCGAACCGCGTCAGGTGATAGAGCACCGAGGCTCCGACCACGCCACCTCCGATGACGACTGCGCGGTAGTGCGACTTCAAGGCTTCCCCTCCACGGTTGGTCCGAAGACTGGAGTATATATCCACTGGACATAAGTGTCCAGTGCCGGCGCGCGCGCATCGTTTTTCGTCGACCGCCGGCATGCACTGCGCGCTGTCACGCAAGCATCATGTTCGCGCCGTAGACCGCGTTTCGGGGAGGCTTGCGCAACATCATCGATGTCGTACCTCTTTCAGTTTTTCGTCCCCCGGCCGCTCCGGCACATCCGTCACAAAGAGGATTATCCATGAAGCACCTGTATCGACCCGCGTCGCTTGGCGTCGCGCTGGCCTTGTTCACCGCCTTGGCGCCGGCGCTCGCCGACAGCACCGCGACCGTCGGCGGCCTCGTCAACAAGGGGCTGGTCGGCGTCGGCCGCATCCCGGCCGCTCAGCGCGACAAGTTCGGCGAGACCTTCGGCTCGGGTTCCGGCATGGCGATCGACGCATCAGGCTGGACGCATGACACCGCCGGCTACAGGGGTTCGCTCTGGCTGTTGCCGGACCGTGGCTACAATGTCGTCGGCACCACCAACTACCGGCCGCGCCTCAACACGATCGCCATCGAATTTGCTCCGGTCGCACCGGGCGCGGCACCTGCTGCCGGCCAGGAGCAGACGGGCGTCAAGGCAACGCTCGCCGACACCATGCTTCTCACCGACGACAAGGGGGCTGATGCCACAGGCCTCGACCCACTCAACGGCGTGCGCGCGGCAAGCGGCGACATGCCGATCCTGCCGCAAGCCGACAATGGCAAGCTGGCGCTCGACAACGAGGCGATCGTGCGGCTGCCCGATGGTTCGATGTTCATCTCCGACGAATACGGCCCGAACATCTATCGGTTTTCCGCCGACGGGCATCTGCTGTCGGCAACCCAGCCACCGGCCGCCTTCGTGCCGATGCGCCACGGCACGCCGAACTTCGCCTCGGACAATCCGGGACCCGGTGCCGCCGAGCCCGATCCGAAGGACCCCGAGACCGGCCGCCAGAACAACCAGGGCCTGGAGGGAATGGCGATGACGCCGGACGGCAAGTTCCTGATCGCGGTGCTGCAATCGGCGCCCCGGCAGGATGGCGGCGATTCGCCCGCGACGCGCCAGAACACGCGTGCGCTGGTCTATGACGCGTCCGACCTCGCCCACCTCAAACTGGCGCATGAGTATGTCGTGCCGTTGCCGGTGTTCAAGGATGCCAAGGGCAAGACCAAGATCGCCGCGCAGAGCGAGATCGTGGCGCTCGCCGACAAGAC
>NZ_RZRW01000157.1:0-10825 GCF_003998745.1 Mesorhizobium sp. M7A.F.Ca.US.014.04.1.1
AGCCTGCGCCTGAGATGCAGCTTGCACCTGAGATAATGCAGTTTCCGGACAGAACCAAGCCGTGGAGCAATGGCTGTCTTGGCGTGCCTGAAAAACCGGCGGGTCCTGCCGGATTTCATCCGCGCCAAACGTCCTCCAGATAAGCGAGCGCCGATGCGGCCAGCAATCAATCCAGCCGACAGTCGCCAAACGATCGCAGCGACCTATTTCAACGACCAGCACGGGACCGACAAGCCGAGAAGGAGGCGATTATGCTCGCAAACAGCAACGCAACGGCAAATCTGGCGGTAAGCGATCTGGCAAAGGCCAAGGCTTTCTACGAAGGAACGCTTGGCCTGAAACAGGTGCAGGATGAGGGGGGCGAACTGATCGTGTACAAAAGCGGCGATACCACCCTCAACGTCTATCATTCCCAATTTGCCGGAACCAACAAGGCGACAGCGGTGACCTGGATGGTTGGCGACGAGATCGGCAACATCGTCAAGGAGCTGAAGTCGAAGGGCGTCGCCTTCGAGCACTATCAGATGCCGGGCTTGACGCTGGAGGGCGATCTCCACGTCGGTTACGGAATGAAAGTTGCCTGGTTCAAGGATCCAGACGGCAACATCCTGAACCTTGTGGACAGGTAGATTTCTTCACCTCACCTCGCCAGGCCAACCGCGAGGTAGGTGAGCGCCGAAATCAAAGCGGTGGCCGGCAAGGTAACGATCCAGGCGATGACGATGTTGCCGGCAATGCCCCAGCGCACGGCCGAGACGCGGCGGGCGGCGCCGACGCCGATGATGGCGCCGGTGATGGTGTGGGTGGTCGATACGGGAACGCCGAGCCAGGTCGCCGCAAACAGCGTGATCGCCCCACCGGTTTCGGCGCAAAAACCCTGCATCGGGTTCAGCCGGGTGATCTTCGAGCCCATGGTGTGGACGATGCGCCAGCCGCCGAACAGGGTGCCGAGCGCCAGTGCCGACTGGCAAGTGAGGACCACCCACAGCGGCACGTAGAAAGTCGCGCCGAGCATGCCTTGCGAATAGAGCAGCACGGCGATGATGCCCATGGTCTTCTGGGCGTCATTGCCGCCGTGCCCGAGGGAATAGAGCGAGGCGGAAAAGAACTGCATGACGCGGAAGGTGCTGTCGACCGCAAACGGCGTCTGGCGCACGAAGAGCCACGAGACGACGAGAACCAGGACGAGCGCCAGGATAAAGCCCGTCGCTGGCGACAAGACGATTGCCGCGACCGTCTTGCCAAGCCCGGTCCAAACGATGGCGCCCACGCCTGCCTTCGCCACACCGGCGCCGACCAGGCCGCCGATCAGCGCATGCGAGCTGCTCGAAGGGATGCCGGCGATCCAGGTGACGATGTTCCAGACGATGGCGCCGACCAGGGCTGCAAAGATCACCGCCGGGGTGACGATGCTGACGTCGACGATGCCTTTGCCTACGGTCTCGGCAACGTGGAGGCCGAAGAACATGAAGGCGATGAAATTGAAGAATGCCGCCCACAGCACCGCATATTGCGGCCGCAGCACGCGGGTGGAAACGATGGTGGCGATGGAATTGGCGGCGTCGTGCAGGCCGTTGAGAAAGTCGAAGAACAGTGCGACGGCGACGAGGCCGGCCAGCACGGGAAAGGCAATGGTTGCTTCCATCACCTAGACATTCTCAATGACGATGCCGCTGATCTCGTTGGCGACGTCCTCGAAGCGGTCGACCACCTTTTCCAGTTGGCCATAAATCTCGCTGCCGATCATATAGGCCATCGGATCGCTGCTGCCGTGCTTCCTGAAGAGATCCTTCAGCCCTTGCTCGTGCAGGTCGTCGGCCCGGCTTTCGACGCGCATCACCTCTTCGGCGATGGCGTTGAGGCGCACAGTATGCGTTGCGACCTTGTTGAGCAGCGGGATCGCCTCGGCCACCAGCTTGGCGGCGGCGACGATGACGCCACCCATTTCCTGCATCAGCGGATCGAACTCCTTGCGCTCGAACAGCTTCACCGTCTTGACCGTCTTGTGCATCATATCGATGGCGTCATCCATCGACTGGATCAGGTCCTTGATGTCGCCGCGATCGAAAGGCGTGATGAAGGAGCGCCGTACCGCCAGCAGGACTTCCGCGGTGATGTGGTCGGCCTCATCTTCGAGATCGATGATTTTCTGGCACCAGAGATCGATATCCCTGCCCTGGAGAAGCTGCTCCAGCGCCTCGGCGCCGCCGACCACGGTGCGGGAATGTCGTTCGAACAGGTCGAAGAAGCGATCTTCGCGCGGCAAAAGCTTGCGGAACCAGCCCAGCATGGTCGATCTCCCAGTTTCATCCACATAGCGCCGCATTCAGCCGCGGGAAACAGGTAGCCGGCTTAAAGGTGTGGATGCAGGGCAATTGTGCGTGGCGCTTGCGGTAGAGCACAATTTCCCCGACCTTGCAGCGAACGACCGGAAAGATCACATGATCGACAAGCTGGAATTCTTCATCGCGCTCGCCAGGGAGGAGCATTTCGGCCGGGCGGCGGAGGTGTGCGGCGTCACGCAGCCGACGCTGTCGGCCGGCATCAAGCAGTTGGAAGGCCAGCTTGGCGTCATGCTGGTTCTGCGCGGCTCACGCTTCCAGGGGCTGACGCCGGAGGGAAAACAGGTGCTGGTGTGGGCACGCCGCATCGTCGGCGACACCAGGACCATGCGCGAGGAAATGCGGGCGGCGCGCCACGGACTTTCGGGCCGTATCCGCATCGCCGCCATCCCGACGGCGCTCGCCATGCTGCCGCGGCTGACGACGCCATTTCGCGAAAAGCATCCCGGCGTCACCTTTTCGGTGCTGTCGCGGACCTCAATCGAGGTGCTGTCGCTGCTCGGCAATTTCGACATCGATGCCGGCATCACCTATCTCGACAACGAGCCGCTGGGGCGGGTGACCAGCGTGCCGCTCTATGACGAGCGCTACCAACTGATCACCGCGATGGGAAATCCTTATTCCGACCGCGACAAAGTGACATGGGCGGAGCTCTCAAACCTGCCGCTGTGCCTGTTGACGCCGGACATGCAGAACCGCCGCATCATCGACCAGCATCTGGCCGAAGCCGGCGTGCAGGTGCGACCGACGCTGGAATCCAATTCGATGATCGTGCTGTTTTCGCACATCCGCACCGGCAAATGGTCGTCGATCATGCCGCTCAACCTTGCGGAAACATTCGGCTTTTCCGAACCGATCCGCGCCATTCCAATCATCGAACCTGACGCCAGCCACACGGTCGGCCTGGTGGCGACACCGCGCGAACCGCACACACCTTTGGTCTCGGCGCTGCTGGACGAGGCAATGGCGCTGGCGGACGATTTCCATGCCAACCGTTCCGCTAGACAGGGTTAGTCAAACGGAACGATAGAAAATTTCTATCGTACAACGAAACCGCTTTATTGATTTCAGAGGTTTTCTCTGATTTCTTAAGCACTTAGCGATAAAGCGGCACGCGCATGTCGTTGTTCCAAAACAGCTTGATGCTTTTGGCCGATATGCGTGGGTCGCTACGATAGGGAGGGCGCTGCATGACAATGCAGCCTGCAAGTACCGAGATTATGTCGCGCACGGCCGCGATCATCCAGGAGATGAAGGGGCTCGAAGGCCCTTTGCTGCCGATCCTCCACGGCATCCAGGAAGAGTTCGGCCATGTGCCCAAGGATGCGCTGCCGGTCATCGCCGAGGCGCTGAACATTTCCAGGGCCGAGGTGCACGGCGTCGTCAGCTTCTATCACGATTACCGAAGCCATCCGGCAGGCCGGCATGTGTTGAAGCTCTGCCAGGCGGAATCCTGCCAGTCCATGGGTTCGGATGCCATCGCCGCCAAGCTGCAGCAACTGCTGGGCATCGGCTTTCATGAAACGACCCGCGACGGTTCGGTGACGCTGGAGCCGGTCTACTGTCTCGGCCTGTGCGCCTGTTCGCCCGCCGCCATGCTCGATAGCGAGGTGATCGGACGGCTCGATGACGAGAAGCTCGACGAGATCGTTGCAGAGGTGCGCTCATGATCCCGCGTATCTACATTCCCGGCGATTCCGGTGCGCTGGCGCTTGGCGCCGAAAAGGTCGCCAAGGCGATCGCCGGCGAACTCGCCGAGCGCGGCATCGAGGCCAAGATCGTGCGCAATGGTTCGCGCGGCGCCTATTTCCTCGAACCGATGGTCGAAGTCGCTACAGCCAACGGCCGCATCGCCTACGGGCCGGTCAAACCGTCCGACGTCAAAAGCCTGTTCGACAGCGGCTTCCTTACCGGCGGCCATCATAAACGCTGGCTGGGCGCGCCGGACAAGATCCCCTTCCTGGCCAAGCAGACGCGGCTGACTTTCGCGCGCTGCGGCGTCACGGATCCGCTGTCGCTCGAATCCTACAAAAAACATGGCGGGTTGAATGGATTGATGAACGCGCTGGCGCTGACGCCTGCCGCCATCGTCGCAGAGGTGACCGAATCGGGCCTGCGCGGACGCGGCGGCGCCGGCTTCCCGACCGGCATCAAATGGAAGACGGTGCTCGATACAGCAGGCGACCGCAAATACATCGTCTGCAACGCCGATGAAGGCGACTCCGGCACTTTCGCCGACCGCATGATCATGGAGGGCGATCCCTTCGTGCTGATCGAAGGCATGACGATCGCCGGTATAGCCACGGGCGCGACCAAGGGCTTCGTCTATGTCCGCTCGGAATATCCGCATGCGGTGGCGGCGATGAACAAGGCCGTCGAGATCGCCCGCAAGGCCGGCGTTCTTGGCGCCAGCGTGCTGGGTTCCCCTCACGCGTTCGACATGGAGATCCGGGTCGGCGCCGGCGCCTATGTCTGCGGCGAAGAGACGGCGCTGCTCGATTCGCTCGAGGGCAAGCGCGGCATGGTGCGGGCAAAGCCGCCTCTGCCTGCGCATAAGGGGCTGTTCGGCAAGCCGACGGTGATCAACAACGTCATCAGCCTAGCCTCTGTGCCCGTCATCATGGACAAGGGTGCGGCCTTCTACAAGGATTTCGGCATGGGCCGCTCGCGCGGCACGATCCCGGTCCAGATCGCCGGCAATGTCAAATTTGCAGGGCTGTTCGAAGCCGCTTTCGGCATGACGCTTGGCGAGATCGTCGACGAGATCGGCGGCGGCACGGCCACCGGCCGGCCGGTCAAGGCAGTGCAGGTCGGCGGACCGCTCGGCGCCTATTTCCCGCGCGCGCTGTTCGACACGCCATTCGACTATGAAGCCTTCGCGGCCAAGGACGGGCTGATCGGCCATGCCGGTATCGTGGTGTTCGACGACACCGCCGACATGCTGAAACAGGCGCGCTTCGCCATGGAATTCTGCGCCATCGAAAGCTGCGGCAAGTGCACGCCCTGCCGCATCGGCTCGACGCGCGGTGTCGAGACCATCGACAAACTCGCCGCGGGCATCGAGCCGGAGAAGAACCTCGCTCTGGTCACCGACCTCTGCAACACGATGAAATTCGGCTCGCTCTGCGCGCTGGGCGGCTTCACGCCCTACCCTGTGATGAGCTCGATCACCCATTTCCCCGACGACTTCAAGCCCGCGCCCGTGCGCGTGGCTGCCGAATAGGAGCTGGCAGATGAACATCAAGGCCGACTTCCCATCCCTCGTCGAAGAGATTGACTACGGAACCCCGCAATCGAAGGCGCAGAAGCAGGTCACGCTGAACGTCGACGGGCGCAGCATCACCGTGCCGGAAGGCACCTCGATCATGCGTGCCGCGATGGAGGGCGGGGTCGAAATCCCGAAGCTCTGCGCCACCGACATGCTGGACTCCTTCGGTTCGTGCCGTGTCTGCCTTGTGGAGATCGAAGGACGCGGCGGCACGCCGGCATCCTGCACGACGCCTGTCGGCGAAGGCATGATCGTGCGCACGCAGACCGAGCGGCTCGATGCCATTCGCCGTGGCGTCATGGAGCTCTATGTCTCCGACCATCCGACCGGCTGGAACGAACAGGCCGGAACCGGCGCCAGCGAGTTCGACGCGGTGGCGAAGTCGATCGGCCTGACCGAGAACCGCTACGGCATCGAGGGCCGCAACCACGTCAAGCCGGAAGGTGGCGTGGCGCCCGGCCATGGCTCGCTGGCAGTCGATTACATCGCCCGCGACGAATCCAACCCCTATTTCACCTATGATGCCTCGCAATGCATCGTCTGCTCGCGCTGCGTGCGGGCGTGCGAAGAAGTGCAGGGCACGTTTGCGCTGACCATCGAGGGACGCGGCTTCGAATCCCGGGTTTCGGCCGGAATGCACGAGGCGTTCATCGATTCGGAATGCGTGTCCTGCGGCGCTTGCGTCCAGGCCTGCCCGACCGATGCGCTGCGTGAGAAGACGGTGCTTGCCAAGGGCCTGCCGGAGCGCTCGGCCGTCACCACCTGCGCCTATTGCGGCGTCGGCTGCTCGTTCAAGGCCGAGGTGAAGGGTGACGAAGTCGTTCGCATGATGCCCTACAAGGAGGGCAAGGCGAACCACGGCCATTCCTGCGTGAAGGGCCGTTTCGCCTATGGCTACGCCACCCACAAGGACCGCATCCTGTCGCCGATGATCCGCGAAAAGGTCACCGATCCGTGGCGCGAAGTAAGCTGGGAAGAGGCGATCGCCCATACCGCCAAGGAATTCCGCCGCATCCAATACCAGTACGGACGCACCGCGATCGGCGGCATCACCTCGTCGCGCTGCACCAATGAGGAAACCTACCTCGTCCAGAAGATGGTGCGGCAGGGTTTCCGCAACAACAATGTCGACACCTGCGCACGCGTCTGCCATTCGCCGACGGGCTACGGGCTCGGCCAGACATATGGCACGTCTGCCGGCACGCAGGATTTCGATTCCGTCGACTTCACCGACGTCGCCGTCATCATCGGCGCCAATCCGGCTTCCGCTCACCCGGTGTTCGCCTCGCGGCTCAAGAAGCGGCTGCGCCAGGGCGCCAAGCTGATCGTGCTCGATCCGCGCCGCACCGAGATGGTCAAGTCGGCTCATATCGAAGCGGATTACCACCTGCCGCTGAAGCCCGGCACCAATGTGGCCGTGCTGACGGCGCTGGCGCATGTGATCGTCACCGAGGGCTTGTTCGACGAAGCCTTCATCCGCGAACGTTGCGACTGGACGGAGTTCCAGGATTGGGCATCGTTCGTCGCCTTGCCGGAAAACAGCCCCGAAACCGTCGGCAAATTGTCCGGCGTCGATCCCGAGCTGATCCGCGGTGCTGCGCGTCTCTACGCCACCGGCGGCAACGGCGCGATCTATTACGGCCTGGGCGTGACGGAACACAGCCAAGGTTCGACCACTGTGATGGCAATCGCCAATCTCGCCATGGCCACCGGCAATATCGGCCGGCCCGGCGTCGGCGTGAACCCGCTGCGCGGCCAGAACAACGTGCAGGGCTCCTGCGACATGGGTTCCTTCCCGCACGAACTGCCGGGCTATCGCCACATCTCCGGCGAAGCCGTGCGCGATATCTACGAGACCTTGTGGGGCGTAAAGCTGGACGACGAACCCGGCCTGCGCATCCCCAACATGCTGGACGCCGCCGTCGACGGCAGCTTCAAGGGCATCTACATCCAGGGCGAAGACATTCTGCAGTCCGATCCCGACACCAAGCATGTCGCAGCCGGCCTTGCCGCGATGGAATGCGTCGTCGTGCACGACCTCTTCCTCAACGAGACGGCGAACTACGCGCATGTCTTCCTGCCGGGCTCGACCTTCCTGGAGAAGGACGGCACCTTCACCAACGCCGAGCGCCGCATCAACATGGTGCGCAAGGTTCTTGAGCCGAAGGCGCGCTACGCCGATTGGGAGGCGACGCAGGAGCTTGCCCGCGCGATCGGGCTGGACTGGAACTATAAGCATCCCTCCGAAATCATGGACGAGATCGCGATGACCACGCCGAGCTTCGCCGGCGTCTCCTTCGAGCTGCTCGACCGTGTCGGGTCCGTGCAATGGCCCTGCAACGAGAAGGCGCCGCTCGGCACCCCGATCATGCATATCGACGGGTTCGTGCGCGGCAAGGGCAAGTTCATCCGTACCGAATATGTGGCGACGGACGAAAGGACGGGGCCGCGCTTCCCGCTGCTGCTCACCACCGGCCGCATCCTGTCGCAGTACAATGTCGGCGCGCAGACCAGGCGCACCGACAACAGCATGTGGCACTCGGAGGACCGGCTGGAGATTCATCCGCACGACGCCGAGAACCGCGGCTTGCGCGACGGCGACTGGGTCCGGCTGACCAGCCGCTCGGGCGAGACGACGCTGCGCGCGCTGATCACCGACCGGGTGTCGCCCGGCGTGGTCTACACGACGTTCCACCATCCGGACACGCAGGCCAACGTGATCACCACCGACTTCTCCGACTGGGCGACCAACTGCCCGGAATACAAGGTGACGGCGGTGCAGGTCGGCGCCTCCAATGGGCCGTCGGAATGGCAGCGCGACTATGACGAGCAAGCCAAGCAGAGCCGGCGCATCGCGTCTTTGCAGGCGGCGGAGTAGTCTTGAGCGCGCGGCGCAAAGCCACGACGCAGGTATCGCGGCTGGCGCACCGCGCCAGCGGCACTGCTACGGCGAACCGCATGGTGCCGGAAGAGACGCCGGTGGCGTTCTCCTTTGCCGGCACCACGCATGCGGTGATGATGGCAAGCCCGGCCGATTTCGAGGATTTCGCGCTTGGCTTCTCGCTGACCGAGGGCATTGTAGCTGCGCCGGAGGAGATCGAAACCATCGAGGTCGAGGACCATGGCGCCGGCATCGACATCCAGATCCGGCTGAAGGACCGAGCCAACACGCGCTTCGAAGCGCGGCGGCGAAGGCTCGCGGGTCCGGTCGGCTGCGGGCTCTGCGGCATCGAATCGATCGAGGAAGCGATGCGTTCGGTCGATGCGGTTGGTGTGTCAAAGCTTACGCTTGATGCCAACGATATTGTCCGTTCGGTCAAGCTTTTGTCGAAAGTGCAGCCGCTGCACACCGAGACCGGAGCCGTGCACGCCGCCGGCTTCTATGTGCCCGGCAAGGGCATCGTCATGGCGCGCGAAGATGTCGGCCGTCACAATGCGCTCGACAAGCTGGCGGGTGCGCTGGCCAAAGCCGGCATCGAGGGCGCATCCGGTGCTGTCGTGGTGACATCCAGGGTTTCGGTCGAAATGGTGCAGAAGACGGCTTCTATCGGTTCGGCCTTCATCATCGCCGTCTCGGCGCCGACCGCCCTTGCCATCCGCACGGCGCAAGAGTCCGGCATGACGCTGGTGGCGCTGGTTCGCGGCGACGATTTTGATATTTTCACCCACCCCGACCGGGTGATTTGCGGAGTTGCCAAGCATGTCGCATGACGAAGAACACATTATGAGCACTGCCGAGAAGCTGGTGCGCATGGCAAACCAGATCGCCGACTTCTTCCATTCCAAGCCGCGCGAGGAAGGCATTGCCGGCGTCGCCGAGCACATCAACAAGTTCTGGGAGCCGAGGATGCGGCGGCAGTTCTTCGAAATGCTGGACGACGGCACCGGGAACTTCAACGAGTTGGTGGTGGCCGCCTCCGCCAGGATCAAGCGACCGATCACGCCGGCTGCGGCCGACCTCAAACTCGGGCTCAAGCCCTCCCCTGCCGACGTCGCCGCCTCGCAGGAATAGCCGCCAAGCCGCGCCAACTTACATTCACAATCGCTAAAGTTTAAGCTGCCGCAATCTGCGCTGTTCTGCTATGGTTTGACGACCAGAAATCGTCAGGCCGGGGTGGAAATCTCGTGAGGCCGATCGAGACGCGATACGCCTGTAGCGGCGATGTGCGGATCGCCTATCAGGTGGTCGGGCAGGGATCGTTCGATCTCGTCTTCGTGCCGGGCTTCATTTCCAACCTCGACCTGCACTGGGAAGACGAGGGCTACACCAGGCTCTTGAAGCGGCTTTCGGCGTTCTCTCGGCTGATCCTGTTCGACAAGCGCGGCACCGGCCTGTCCGACCGTGTCGACGCGCATAACCTGCCCAGTCTCGAGACGCGGATAGACGATGTGCGCGCGGTAATGGACGCCGCTGGCAGCGGCCGTGCGGCGCTGCTCGGCTCCTCCGAAGGCGCGCCGATGGCAATGCTGTTCGCCGCCACCTATCCGGAGCGGACACGGGCGCTGGCGCTCTATGGCGGCTATGCGCATTTCCACAAATGGGTGATGTCGCCCGAACGCCTCGACGCTTTCATCGAGATGGCGGAGACAGCCTGGGGCACTGGCGCCACGCTGCCCCATTTCGCGCCGAGCCGGGTCGACGACGCGCATTTCGCCCAGTGGTGGGCACGTTTCGAACGATTGTCGGCGAGCCCGACGGCGGCGGCGGCGCTGGCGCGCATGAACGCCGACGTCGACATCCGCCATATCCTGAGCGTGATCAGCGCGCCGACGCTTGTAATCCATCGCCGCAACGATGCGCGGGTCGACCCCGACGCCAGCCGCTTCCTTGCACAGAAGATCCCCGGCGCCCGACTGGTCGAGATTCCCGGACGCGACCATCCGATCTGGACCGGCGATGTCGATGGGGTGGCCGACCTGATCGAGGAATTCCTGACCGGCGAACGCGCCGTGGGCGAAGTAGACCGCGTGCTGGCCGCACTGCTGGTGACACGCATCTACGACACGGCACGGCTCGGCGACCGGATGTGGAGCGAACGCAGCCAACGCTTCCAGGAAACCTGGCGGCTGCTGGTCGGGCGCCATGGCGGGCGCTCTGTGGGCCTGCATGGCGAGTTGATGATTTCGCGCTTCGACGGCCCGGCACGCGCCATACGCTGCGCGGCAGCGCTGCGCGAGGCGGCGCAGGAAATCGGCGTGGCAAGCGCACAAGGGG
>NZ_RZRW01000158.1:0-10806 GCF_003998745.1 Mesorhizobium sp. M7A.F.Ca.US.014.04.1.1
GATCCGGCCAGGATGTCCTGAAGGCGCTTTGCCTCGGTGCCAAGGGAACCTATATCGGCCGGCCGTTTCTTTACGGCCTGGGGGCGCTTGGCAAGGAAGGGGTTACCAAGGCGTTGGAAATCATCCGCAAGGAGATGGACATCACGCTGGCGCTGTGCGGAAAGCGTCTTGTCACCGACATGGGCAAGGACCAGCTCCGGCGCCAGGTCCCGTGACCGCCTGACCACGGAGACACCGAAAAGTTGGCAGAATCCGGCATCCATTTTCTCGACGCGCATGGGCCGGACGGCATCCGTCTCTATGCGATCGGCGACGTCCACGGCCGGCTCGACCTGCTGGCCGCCATGCATCTGCGCATCAGGGCCGAGATCGAGCAGGAGGCGCCTGCCGACTGGCGCGTCATCCATCTTGGCGACTATGTCGACCGCGGGCCGGACTCGAAGGGCGTCATCGATTTCCTGATCGAAGCGCAAGAGCGAGACCCTCGTCACCTGATGCTGGCCGGCAACCACGACATCGGCTTTCTCGATTTTCTCAAGACCCCTGACCCGGAAGGGCTTTTCATCCGGTTCGGCGGCATCCAGACGGCACAGTCTTACGGCGTAACGATCAGTGAAGGCACAAGCGTGTGGTTCGGCAAGGCCGAATCGGCCGTGCGCAGAGGACATCAGGCACTGGTCGAGGCCGTGCCGCAAAGCCACATCGACTTCCTGCGATCGCTGCCGTTTTCCGTGACTTTCGGGGACTTCTTCTTCTGCCATGCCGGCATCAGGCCGGGCATTCCTCTGGAGAAGCAAAACCCGCAGGATCTGATCTGGATCCGCGACGTCTTCCACAACCACCCCGACCTCTATCCGAAGATCGTGGTGCACGGCCACACGCCGGTGCCGGAGGCGGAAGTGATGGCAAACCGCGTCAATGTCGACACGCTTGCCTGGCAATCAGGCATGCTGAGCGCGCTCGTCATCGACGGCGCGGACAAACGCATCCTGACAATGACGATTAAGGAAGCTTGAGCGCCGCGCGTCGGAGGACGCGAAAGACGCTTCCCGCTTTAGCGCAGCGAGGCGGTGACGCCGTAACCGTCGACGGCGTTGTGGTTGTTGGCTGCGTCGGCGGCATAGATGCCGAGACCGCACAGCACGATGGCGGACAACATGGCAAAGGACAGAAGCGCTGCTTTCACGGAGGTCATCTCTTGTTGAGCTTTCTGCATCTGTGCACCAGGCGGTTACCAATGCGTTGAAACGGAGAATTCGCTTCAAAGTTTCGACGATTTTGCGCTTCTAGGCATGTTCTGTATCAACGGTGTGTCGCGCGGGTCACACAAAAGGTTCATAGCCGTTGCACAGAAGATGCAGAGCGCGCGCCTTCTAGGATGGCGGGCGGACACAAGCCAAGAATGAAACCGTTTTCCCCAGGCGGTTTCACCGCCGCGTGCCAATTATGTCACGCTGGAGGGTACGGAGAGACCAACGCTCAGATGGTCGCTACCCAGGCCCGGGCAATGGCGAGGCCAGCGGCATCCGCATCGGGCCCGTTGCGGGCCATTTCGCCATCGAGCTTGCCGGCCCAGTCGGGATGGCGCGCAGCGATGGTCGGGGCAAAGGACGCGCTCCAGTCCTTGACCATCGGCCGGTCGGCCTCGAAATGAAACTGGAAACCGTACACGGCTCGGCCGACGCGAAACGCCTGGTTCTCGGCGACCTCGTTGCCGGCAAGCCGTACGGCGTTTTCGGGCAACACGAAGGTGTCGTCGTGCCATTGGAAGATCGGGAACTTTGCCGGTAGAGCGCCCAGAACCGGATCGGCCTTGGCGTCAGGCGTCAGCGACACGCCGTGCCAACCGAACTCATTGGCGCCGCCGATACGGTTCTCGCCACCAAAGGCACGAGCGACGAGCTGGCTGCCCAGGCAGATGCCGAGCACGGCGCGATCCTTGTCGGCAAAGTCGCGGGTCAGTTCGAGCAGTGCCGGGAAATAGGGATACTCATCGTCGGCCAGCGCATTCTGGCCCCCGCCGAGCACCACCATGGCATCATGCCCGGCCGCGTCATCCGGCAGGGGATCGCCCCTGTAAGGGAGACGCAGGTCGAGATCGGCGCCCGCTTCCGCAAGTGCTGCGCCGACCTGGCCGAGGCCGGTATTGTCGTAGTTCTGGACCACCAGCACCCGCATCGCAAAACCCTGCTGACATGAAAAAGCTGCGACGAGCGATATCATGCCGCTCGCATTGCAGCCAAGATGCGTGTCCGGAGAGAAAACTATGCCACTGCAGAACCGGGTCGATCCGTTCGGCGCCATCCATGCCGTGCCCGATCGCGGCATGTTCACCGGCAATCGCGGCATCATCCACGACCCCGAGACGAAGACGCTCAAGAAAAAGCGCTGGGCGCTTCAAGCCTGGATCATCTGCGTCTGCCAATTCCGAAATGTGCGGCGCGAACCGATGGGCCGCAACAGGAAGGGCGGTAAAGCGGGCTGGACCGAGCTGTTCTTCCTCGACGAGGTGACCGCACTGGCGGCCGGGCATCGCCCCTGCTTCTTTTGCCAGCGCGAACGGGCCAGGGATTTCGTCGGCCGCTTCGGCGAAGCCTTCGGCATCGCCGAACCGCGCGCGCCGATGGTCGACAAGCGGCTGCACAAGGAGCGGCTGGCGTCAGGCGGCAAGCCGCCGGTGATTGCGGTTGAAGACCTTGCCGGCCTGCCGGACGGCGTCGTGGTTGCGGATGGCGGCACTGTTTATGCCCTGCGTAGCGGCAAGGCACTGCGCTGGTCCTTTGCGGGATATGAGCACCCCAACGATTTCGACATGCTCAAAAGCAAGACACTCTCGCTACTGACGCCGGCCACGACGCTCTGCGTGCTGCGGCACGGCTTTCGGCCGGTGTGGCATCCGACCGCCGAGGCTTGACGCCGGCGGCCGGCTCGCTCATTCCTCGGCGATGCGCGCCAATTACAAAATGCAACGTCTGTTCGTGACCGACGATCTCGCGCCGGACATCGAATTCGAGGCCGGCCAACAGCAGAGCCACTATCTCCTGCATGTGCTGCGGCTTGGCGAAGGCGCCGAAATCCTGGTGTTCAATGGCCGCGACGGCGAGTGGTCGGCGGCCATATCGGCGAAGACGAAAAGGGCGGTGCGGCTGAAGGTGTCGGCGCTGCAGCGGCCGCAGCCGCCTCTGCCCGATCT
Organism: Mesorhizobium sp. M7A.F.Ca.US.014.04.1.1; assembly: GCF_003998745.1. Lineage (NCBI taxonomy): Bacteria > Pseudomonadati > Pseudomonadota > Alphaproteobacteria > Hyphomicrobiales > Phyllobacteriaceae > Mesorhizobium > Mesorhizobium sp. M7A.F.Ca.US.014.04.1.1. The sequence continues at coordinate 3,194 of NZ_RZRW01000158.1, forward strand.
CGTCTACTGCTTTGCGCCGCTGAAGCAGGGCCGGCTCGATTATCTCGTGCAGAAGGCGGTCGAGATGGGCGCCGGCATCCTGCAGCCGGTCATTACCCAGCACACGCAAGTGGCCAAGCCGTCGATCGATCGCCTGCGCGCCAATGTCGTCGAAGCCGCCGAGCAATGCGGCATCCTGGCGGTGCCTCAGGTGCGCGAAGCCGAAAAATTCGACCGCCTGTTGACCGGCTGGGACACAGAGCGACGGCTGATCTTCTGCGACGAGGATGCTTCGACCAACAATCCGCTGGCCGCGCTGCAGGCGGTCAAGGAAAAGAAGCTTGGGCTGCTGGTCGGGCCGGAGGGTGGCTTTTCCGACGACGAGCGCAAGATGCTGCGCGCCCTGCCCTTCGTCACCGCCATTCCGCTCGGCCCGCGTATCCTGCGCGCCGATACGGCGGCGGTGGCCGCATTCGCGGTGATGCAGGCAACGGTCGGAGACTGGTGAGACGTCATCCCTTGCAAGGGACGCAGAGTTCCAGCAACGTTCAATTCCTGTTGACCTGTGGCTCAGGATTTTTCGCTTGATCGTCTGCTGACATTTCGTCCATTTACCGCCGGCGGTCATCCGGCCGCCTCTGAGGGTACCATCATGGCGCGCGATACGACCGATTTCCGCCCGATCGAAGGTGTCGACGAACTCGTCGAGCACCTGGCCGAAGGCAACAAGCCGCGCGACAAATGGCGCATCGGCACCGAGCACGAGAAATTCCCCTTCTATGTCGACGGCAATGCACCGGTCCCCTATGGCGGCGAGCGCGGCATCCGCGCCATCCTCGAAGGCATGCAGGAAAAGCTCGGCTGGGACCCGATCGTCGATGACGGCCGCATCATCGGCCTGGTCGAACCGACCGGCCAGGGTGCGATTTCGCTGGAACCCGGCGGCCAGTTCGAGCTTTCCGGCGCACCGCTGGAGACGATCCACCAGACCTGCCGCGAGGGCAACGCCCATCTGGCGCAGGTGCGCGAGATCGCCGAGCCGATGGGCATCCGCTTCCTCGGCCTCGGCGGCAGCCCGAAATGGTCGCTTGCCGAGACGCCGAAAATGCCGAAATCGCGCTACGAGATCATGACGCGCTACATGCCCAAGGTCGGCACCAAGGGCCTCGACATGATGTACCGCACCTGCACGATCCAGGTGAATCTCGACTTCGAGAGCGAGGCCGACATGCGCCGCAAGATGCAGGTGTCGTTGAAGCTGCAGCCGCTGTCGACGGCCTTGTTCGCCAATTCGCCTTTCACCGAAAGCCACCCGAACGGCTTGCAGAGCTGGCGCGGCGACATTTGGCGTGACACCGACAACCAGCGCTCGGGCCTGCTCGAATTCTGCTTCTCGCCCGATTTCGGTTTCGCCGACTATGTCGAATGGGCGCTCGACGTGCCGATGTATTTCGTCATCCGCGACGGTCGCTATCACGACATGACCCACATCACCTTCCGCCAGTTCATGGCCGGGGCCGCGCGCAATGAAGTGCCGGACGGGCTGCCGACAATGGGCGACTGGGCGAACCATCTGTCAACGCTGTTCCCGGATGTGCGGCTGAAGCGCTTCCTCGAGATGCGCGGCGCCGATGGCGGGCCATGGCGGCGCATTTGCGCGCTGCCGGCCTTCTGGGTCGGATTGCTTTATGATGAGGCCGCACTCGATGCCGCCGAGGCGCTGACCTCGAGCTGGACGTATGAAGAAACGCTGGCGATGCGCAATGCCGTGCCGGAACAAGGCATCTCCGCACCCTTCCGCAACACCACGCTGCGCGAGATCGCGCGTGACGTGATGGTCATTTCCCGCATGGGACTGAAGAACCGTGGCAAGAAGAACCGCGACGGCTACGACGAGACCTCCTTCCTCAACACGTTGGACGAAGTGGTGGCGCGGGGCACCACCAGCGCCGAGGAGATGCTGTCGGCCTACCACACGCGCTGGGGCGGCTCGATCGAGCCGGTTTTCATGGAATACGCCTATTAACCCTCGGATTTGGCAAAGCTGACCGGCCGGCAAAAGTCGCTTCAATCGGAAGTGGAAACAAACTAGGCTTCTTCGGCGAGGATTTCCGGAGGAGACGCCGATGCCCACCTTGTTCGACATGCTGACGCAGGCCCAGAACGGCAATGGCATGCAGGCCCTTGCCCAGCAATACGGGCTTTCAATGCAGCAGACGCAAGCGGCGGTTGCCGCATTGCTGCCGGCCTTTTCGCAGGGGCTGCAACGCAACACCGCCGACCCCTATGGGCTCGGCGCCTTCATGACGGCGATGGCCAGCGGCCAGCACGCCAAGTATTTCGAGGACGCAACCCGGGCCTTCTCGCCGCAAGGCGTCGATGAGGGCAACGGCATTCTCGGGCACCTGTTCGGTTCGAAGGATCTGTCTCGCGCCGTGGCCAGCCAGGCGGCGCAAGCCAGCGGCGTCAATCAGCAGATCCTGCAGCAGATGCTGCCGGCGATCGCCTCGATGGTCATGGGCGGGCTGTTCAAGCAGACGGCAAACCAGATGCAGGCCGCCGGCGGTTTTGGCGGCGGCGGCAACAATCCGCTCGGCGAGATCATCGAGCAGATGATGCGGCAAGGCGGCGGCATGCAGGCCCCGGCGCCGCAGCCGCGCCAGGCGCCGCCGCCCCAGAACCCGATGGACAACCCGCTCGGCAAGGTGTTGCAGGACATGTTCGGCGGCGGCGCGGCTCAGCCACAGCCGCAAAGCCAGACGCAGCCGGCACCCAATCCCTACGGCGACAATCCGCTCGGCAAGGTGCTGCAGGACATGTTCGGCGGTGGCGCGCCTCAGCCGCAGCCGCAGGGGCGGGCGCAGCCGCAGCCCCAGCAGACGCAAAGCCCCTACGGAGACAATCCGCTGGGGAAAATCTTCGAGGAGATGCTGCGGCAAGGTGGCGGTGGCTTAGGCGGCATCCCCGGCGGACAGCCGGCGCCGCAACAGCCTCAAGCGCCCCCGCAACGTCAGGCACCGCAGCCACAGGCCAATCCGAGCGGCCGGCCGAAAAACCCGTTCGACGACCTGTTCGGCAAGATGTTCGAAACCGGCGCCCAGCAGCGTGATGACTACCAGAAGGGCGTGGAGACAATCTTCGACCAGTTTAAGCGGGACATGGACCGGCGGTAGGCGGTCTTCGCTGAGGTAGAAAGAGAAAAGCCCGGTCCTGGGAGGACCGGGCAGAGTGCAGGCGGGCCGGGGGGATCCGGCAGGGAGTGGGAGCCTGCATACTCGTCAGTCGCGTCGAACCCTGAAAAGGTTCACGGCAACCTAAACAACAAGCAACCGATCAGGCCACCTTGCGAGCGAAATCCTCGATCGTTTCGATGCGATCACTGGCGATCTCGCGCAGCATCGCCGTCGGGTCGCGGCCAAACGGCACGTCGATAGCGACATGCAGGTCGGCGCGCGTCAGGCCGATATCGGCGAGTTCGGCGTCCGACATCTCGCCAAGGCGATAAAAGGCGCGGCGGTTTTTCCAGGCGCGGTAGATGTTGGAGACGGTGTTGGCCACGCGCGTCGCAACGGCCGGACGCGAGGTGATGCGCGGGGTCTCGGTGGCGAAATCGAACGTGGTCATTGTCGGTCTCCTTCAGACTCGAACGGGCAAAGCCTTGCGATCGGCGCTGGCGACAGCGGCCGTTCCGGCTTCGATTCACATGCCTTCATGTGGACAATGCCAATTTGCCATCGGCCGATTGATTAATCCAACGAATGTTTCTAATCTTTACCATCAACACCAGTGATGGATCATATCGATGAAATCGCCGCTCGATCTCGATCAGTTGCAGACCTTCATCTCGATTGCCGACACCGGCAGCTTCACGCGAGCAGCCGAAGAGGTGCACCGGACCCAGTCGGCGGTGTCGATGCAGATGCGCCGGCTGGAGGAGCGGCTGGGCAAGCCGCTGTTCGAAAAGGACGGACGCACCAACAGGCTGACCGAGGAAGGCGACAAGCTGCTCTCCTATGCGCGGCGGCTGCTCTATCTCAACCGCGAGACCCTGGCGGCCTTCGACGACCGGCGGCTCGAAGGCACGATCCGCATCGGCACGCCCGACGACTACGCCGATCGTTTCCTGCCCGAGATCATGGCACGGTTCACCCGCTCCAATCCGCGCGTCGAACTCACCGTCATCTGCGAGCCGACGCCGGGGCTGGTCGAGCATATCAAGCGCGGCAATCTCGACCTCGCGCTGGTGACGCACAACGACGTACGCGGCCAGTCGGAGGTGGTGCGGCGCGAACCGCTGCTGTGGGTCACCTCGGCCAATCATGCCACGCATGAGCAGGAAACGCTGCCGATGGCCTTCGGCCGGCCGAACTGCATCTGGCGGCGCGCCGCCGTCGATGTGCTCGACCAGCAGAACCGCGACTATCGTATCCTGTTCACCAGTTTCTCGGCCACCGTCATCACCGCCGCGGTGCTTTCCGGGCTGGCAATCTCGGTGCTGCCGGAATGCGCGCTCAGACCCGGTATGCGGGTGCTGGGCGAAGCCGACGGCTTCGGCGCCCTGCCCGATTGCCGCATCGGCATCATGCGCGGCCAGACGTCGCGGCCGGAGATCGTCGATGCGCTCGCCCGCCATATTTCGGAAAGCCTGGACAACATCTCGGTGCCGGTCGGCGAAGACCCCGGAACGTTCGATTTCGCAGCGCTCGCCTTCACCAAGCTGCGGCGAACCAAGCCGAACCAGATCCTGCCCGGCTGGTAGGCAGGGCCAGGTGTGCGGGTTATGAACGGCTGGCCCGACGCAACCGCCTTGACGCGGGCGCCCAACCGTTCCCCAATCGACGGATGAGCGAAGTAGCATCCGAATCACGCACCAACGCCGCCGAATATACGGTGAGCGAGATTTCCGGCGCGCTGAAGCGCACGGTCGAGGACGTTTTCGGCAATGTGCGGGTGCGTGGCGAGATATCAGGCTATCGCGGGCCGCATTCCTCAGGTCATGCCTATTTCGCGCTGAAGGACGACCGCGCGCGGCTCGACGCCGTGGTGTGGAAAGGCACGATGAGCCGGCTGAAGTTCCGTCCCGAAGAGGGCATGGAGGTGATCGCCACCGGCAAGCTCACCACCTATCCCGGCAAATCCAACTACCAGATCGTCATCGACAATCTGGAGCCGGCTGGCGCCGGCGCCCTGATGGCGCTGCTGGAGGAGCGCAAGCGGCGGCTGCAGGCCGAGGGGCTGTTCGACACCGGTCGCAAGCGGCTGCTGCCGTTCATGCCGTGCGTCATCGGCGTCGTCACCTCGCCGACAGGGTCCGTCATCCGCGACATCATCCACCGCATCAAGGACCGCTTTCCGCTGCATGTCCTGGTCTGGCCGGTGCGCGTGCAAGGCGAGACGTCAGGCGCGGAAGTGACTGCCGCGGTCAACGGCTTCAACGCGCTGGCATGGGATGGCGCCATCCAGCGGCCCGATCTGTTGATCGTTGCGCGTGGCGGCGGCAGCCTCGAAGACCTCTGGGGGTTCAACGACGAGGCGCTCGCCCGCGCGGTTGCCGCTTCCGGCATTCCGGTGATCTCGGCTGTCGGCCACGAGACCGATTGGACGCTGATCGACCTCGTTGCCGACGTGCGAGCGCCGACACCGACAGGCGCGGCCGAAATCGCCGTGCCGGTGAAGGCCGACCTCGAAGCAACGCTTGCCAGCCTCGGTGCGCGGCTGAAAGCGGCGGTGCTGCGCAATTTCGAGCGCAAGCGGCAGGCCGCCCGTGCCGCCGCCCGGGCTCTGCCCTCGCCCGATCAATTGCTGGCGCTGCCGCGCCGGCGCCTCGATGAGGCGACATCCAGGCTGGGCCGGGGCCTGTTGGTCTCCACCGAACGCAAGCGTGCAAGGTTTTTTGCCGTGAAACTGACACCGGCAATGCTGTCGCAGCGCATTGCAGAGGCCCGGCGCACCAACGAACGCAATCTTTTGCGAGCACAAGGGGCACTGCGTGCGATGGCAAGAGCCCGGCGTGCGGAGCTTAACCGGGCGGCGGATCAATTGCCAAAATGTGCCAGGGCATCGCTGCAGCGGCACAAGCAGCAACTGGCCATGCTGCAAGGCCGCATCACGATCGAGCCGACGGCACGGCGGCAACGCGTGCAGAGGGATTTGCTGACAGCTTTGACAAGACGCGGCACGCAAGCAGTGGTGCTCAGGCTGGAGCGCCTGCGCGGCCGCATCGTCCAGGCCGACAGGTTGATGGCGTCGCTGTCGCACAAGGCCGTCCTGGCCCGCGGCTTTGCGCTGGTGAGAGATGCGGATGGCACCGTCGTCAAGCAGGCTGCCGACGTGGCGTCGGGAATGGCGCTTTCGCTCGAGTTCGCCGACGGGACCGCCGATGCGGTGGCAATCAGCGGCACGGCAAAACCGAAAGCCGTGGCCAAGCCGGCGGCCAAGGCCAAAGAGCCTGGCAATCAGGGATCCCTATTCTGACACCATGACCGACAATCCGCATCATCTGGCAACGCCCTCAGGCAAACCGCGCGCGCGAAATTTCGGCATCGGCTTCGACGGACGGCCTGGACCGTTCAACGCGATCACCGATGTGCCCGGCGTCGCGGTCGGCTATGCGACGCTGATCTCGGGCGATGGCGCGCTTGTCGTCGGCAAGGGACCGGTGCGCACCGGCGTGACCGCGATCCTGCCCAGGCCGCTTGCCGACCTCGCCAACCCGGTCTTCGCCGGGATCTTCAGCCAGAACGGAAACGGCGAACTGACCGGCTCGCACATCGTCGAGGAAACCGGCGCTTTCAACTTCCCGATCACCATCACCAACACGCATTCCTGCGGTGTTTCCCGCGACGGCACGCTGCGCTGGATGCAAAGCGTGCTGCCGGCGGCGCTCGACAGCGGCTGGGGACTGCCGGTGGCGGCGGAGACCTATGACGGCTTCCTCAACGACATCAACGGCCACCATTTGACGTCGGAGCATGTTGCGCAGGCCCTCGACGGTGCCGCCGGCGGACCGATCGAGGAAGGCAGCGTCGGCGGCGGCACCGGCATGATCACCTTCGGCTTCAAGGCCGGCTCCGGCACGGCATCGCGCATCGTCGAATGGCACGGCCGTGCCTATACGGTCGGCGCCTTCGTGCAGTCCAATTTTGGCAAACGGCGCAATATAACCATTCGCGGCCTGCGCGCCGGGCCGCAACTCGTCGAACCGGCTGTCCGCGAAGGCACACCGCGCGCCGAAAAGGGTTCGATCATCGCCGTCATCGCCACCGACGCACCGTTCCTGCCGCATCAGATGAAGCGGCTGGCCCGACGGGTGCCGCTTGGCGTCGCCATGACCGGAGGCTTCGGGTATCACAGTTCAGGCGACATTTTCATCGCCTTCTCGACCGCCAATGCGAGCGCCGCGCGGGCGCCATCCGGCCGCATCGCCAGTGCCGATTTTATTCCCGATACCGACATCGATCCGTTTTTCGATGCGGTGATCCAGACCGTAGAGGAAGCAATCCTCAACGCGCTGGTTGCCAATGACGATATGACCGGACGGGACGGGAATTTCGTGCCGGCGCTGCCGAAGACGTGGCTGAAGGAGACCTTTGGCTGAAGACAAAAACGCGGGCCAGAAGCCCGCGCTGCAACAA
>NZ_RZRW01000159.1:0-10806 GCF_003998745.1 Mesorhizobium sp. M7A.F.Ca.US.014.04.1.1
GGCCATAACCCATCGTGCCCAGCCCGCCCGACGTCATCCAGCGGTTCGGCTTCTCGAAACGATAGTGCTGCGCCGCCCACATCTGGTGCTGGCCGACCTCGGTGGTGATGTAGGTGTCCATGCCCTTGGTCAGTTCGTAGAGCCGCTCGATGGCGTATTGCGGCATGATCACGTCGTTGTTCATCTTGTAGGCGAGCGAGTCGCGCGCACGCCATTTGGCGATCTGCTCCCACCAGGGGTAGAGCGCCTTCTTGTCGGCCTTGGCGCTCGCCCGCCACAGCCGCACCATATCCTCCAGCACCCGGCCGACATCGCCGATGATCGGCACCTCGGTGTGGACGTTCTTGTTGATCGACGACGGATCGATGTCGATGTGGATCTTCTTCGAGTTCGGCGAGAAGGCGGTCAGCCGGCCGGTGATGCGGTCGTCGAAGCGCGCGCCGATGCAGATCATCACGTCGCAATCATGCATGGCCATGTTGGCTTCATAGGTGCCGTGCATGCCGAGCATGCCCATCCAGTTCTTGCCCGATGCCGGATAGGCGCCGAGGCCCATCAGCGTCGAGGTGATCGGGAAACCGGTGAGATCGACCAGTTCGCGCAACAGATGGCTCGCTTCCGGGCCGGAGTTGATGACGCCGCCGCCGCTGTAGATGATCGGCTTCTTGGCGCCCGCCATCAACTCGACCGCCGCCTTGATCTTCTCCAGGTCGCCCTGGACCTTTGGCTGGTAGCTGGTGCGTGGCGCGATCTGCGGCGGGACATAGAATCCCTTGGCGAACTGCACATCCTTCGGGATGTCGACGACGACCGGACCGGGACGGCCGGTGGTCGCGACATGAAAGGCCTCGTGGATGGTGGCGGCGAGCTCGTTGACGTCCTTCACCAGCCAGTTGTGCTTGGTGCAGGGGCGCGTGATGCCGACCGTATCGCATTCCTGAAAAGCGTCCGAGCCGATCAGCGAGGTCGGCACCTGCCCGGTCAGGCAGACCAGCGGGATCGAATCCATCAACGCGTCCTGCAGCGGCGTCACCGCATTGGTGGCGCCCGGGCCGGAGGTCACCAGCATCACGCCGGCCTTACCGGTCGAACGCGCATAGCCTTCCGCCGCATGGCCGGCGCCCTGCTCATGGCGCACCAGTATGTGCTCGACCTCGTCTTGCTGAAAAATCTCGTCATAGATCGGAAGGACAGCGCCGCCGGGATAGCCGAAGACATGCTTGACGCCATTGTCCTTCAGCGCCTGCACCACCATTTCGGCGCCCGTCATCTCGCGCCGCTCGTTCTGTCCGTTGCTCATCGGTCTGGTCCCGTACTGTCGCCATTGGGCGTTTGCTGGTCGTTTAGTCGTGTTTCAGGCAATAAAAAAGGCCCCCGAGGGAGCCTGTGTCTTGCGCATGGGGGGTTTTCGCCCGGCGGTTACACCGCCTTGCCCACGCGCTTTCCTACGAGAATGAGTGCTGTTTTCATGGTGGCGGACACTAAGGGCGGGCAAGGCGACCTGTCAACGGGAAAAATCGCGCCGGCGCGCACAGCGTGCCGGCGCGATTGAGGCGATCAGCGCGGCGCCTTGCAGCGGGAAACGCGCGGATCGCATCTGGACACCTTCCTCGCCTGCATCTTCGCTGGCGGATGGTGAGGTGCCACCCTTGCCGGGCCATGGTGCTGGGGCATGTGCATTGCCATCGCCTGCTGATGCGGCTTCTGTTGTCCGGCACCGCGTGCAGGACGCTGCCCCGAGACCGGCTTGGCCGAACCCGGTTTGGCCGACGATTTGACGACGATACGTCCATCGCCCGCGGTCCTGTCGGCATGCAGCTTGAGCGCATCGGCCTTCGCGCCGTTGCCGGCGGCCATCCGCTTGCGCACAGTGTTGCCAGGCTTCACGACGGCTGGATTGCTCGCTGTCACAGCGCTCGGAGACGTGGCCTTGTCGCCGCTCGCAATCTTGGGGCCATGGCCCGCCACGATTTGCCCGTTCCCATTGGCCGCCTTGGCGGCAGGCATTGCATTGCCGGCAAGCTTCTTGATTTCGGCGCCCCTGGAAGCATCGAGACGTGCACTGGCAAACACGCCTTTGAGCGGAGGAACCAGTTTTGCCGCCTTGATCGATTCCATGACGGGCTTCGGGAGTTGCTGCAGCCGGGGTCCGGCATTGATTGCAACCACCTGGTTGCCAAGCCGCACGCGTGGCGCATTGTTGACCACGACCGTCTGGTTGATGAATGTCGTGTTGCGCACGATGACGACGTTCTCCTGAACCGGCCGCACCACCCTGACCAGATCCACCGCGCCGATCGCCGCCACCGGCACGAAACACCACCAGGCGTCGTCGAAGGCGGCACCGACGTCGGGCGGCGCCGGAGCCCAGCCGACATCATTGCCGCCCTGACGCCAGACCACCCAGGCTGGCGCCCATTGATCGCCGGCGATCCACACCCAGCCGAAATCGGGATCATACGCCCAGCGGCCATAGTGATAGACGACATCGCCGAATGGCTCGGTGGACTGCCAGTACCAGCCATTGTCAGTCCAGACCCACCTGCCTTCGGTGTAGGGCCGCCATTGGGTATGCACCGAGGGAACCCAGACATCGCCGAAGCGGCTGGAGGTTCGCCATCCGCCATAGTTCGAAAGCCTTTCGCGGACGGTGACGGAAATTTCCGCCGCATGCGCCTGTGTTCCGGGCAGCATCAGCGGGCCGGTCAGCGTCGCACTCAAGGCCATGACCGCGGCCATTGCTGCAGCACGTCCACGCCGGCCGAGAGAGTGGCGTGAAGACGCTTGGAAAAAGGATATGATAATCATAACGGGCTCCAGAGTTCCGCATCCAGAAAATCCCGGGAACCGCCCTGCTGCCCGCCACCGCTTCCCGGCTTCTCACCGATCGGTTGTCATCGGCCCCGGTGACCGCATTGCGGCATTTGACCATCAACTTTGCGCGACCGGCGCGGCATTCACAAATGGGACGGTCGTTTCCGGCGCCCGGGCGATTGCGAAACCGCCGGGTGATCCCATTTTGCGAATAAACCATTGAAACCGCTGGAAACTATGGTGGGGCGTGACGAGGGCCGCCATCTCTGACGATACTTGATCGTCCGGCGGCAAGCCCGTCGGAGCCATCACCATGACGATCTGGATTTCACGGGAGGAAACCTGATGCTCGACAAGCCCTCTAGCAAGAAACTGTCTGACGTACTCGACCAGTTCGGCGCCGCGCTTGCTGCCGATGGCATCGAGAAGGCGGTCGATTGCTTTCAAGAAGATTGCTACTGGCGCGACCTCGTTACCTTCACCTGGAACATCAAGACCATGGAAGGCCGCGACCAGGTCCGCGACATGCTGAAAAGCCAGTTGTCGAACACCAGGCCATCGCACTTCGCCATCGCCAAGGGCGAGGACGCGACCGAGAGCGGCGAACTGATCGAGGGCTGGATCAGCTTCGAGACGGAGGCGGCACGCGGCTTCGGCCATATCAGGCTGAAGAACGGCAAGATCTGGACGCTGCTGACCACCATGGCCGAACTGAAAGGCCACGAGGAGCCGGCAGGCTTCGCGCGGCCGATGGGCGCCAGGCACGGCTCGGGCAAGAACCGTCCGACATGGAAGGAAGAGCGCGAGAGGGAAGCCGCCGAGCTCGGCTTCAAGACGCAGCCCTATACGGTGATCATCGGTGGCGGCCAGGGCGGTATCGCGCTCGGCGCGCGGCTGCGGCAGCTTGGCGTGCCGACCATCATCATCGAGAAGAACGAGCGTGCCGGCGACAGCTGGCGCAAGCGCTACAAGTCGCTCTGCCTGCATGACCCGGTCTGGTACGACCATCTGCCCTATATCGATTTCCCCAAGAACTGGCCGGTCTTCTCGCCCAAGGACAAGATCGGCGACTGGCTGGAAATGTACACCAAGGTAATGGAGCTGAATTACTGGTCCTCGACCGAGGCCAAAAGCGCTTCCTATGACGACAAGACGAAGGAATGGACCGTTGTCGTCCACCGTGACGGCAAGGACATCACGCTGAAGCCGAAGCAACTGGTGCTGGCGACCGGACAGTCCGGCAAAGCCAATCTGCCGAAATTCAAGGGCATGGAGACCTTCAGGGGCGATCAGCACCACTCGTCGAAGCATCCGGGTCCCGACGCCTATGCCGGCAAAAAGGCCGTTGTCATCGGATCCAACAATTCCGCCCATGACATCGCTGCCGCACTTTGGGAAGCCGGCGCCGACGTGACCATGGTGCAGCGCTCGAGTACCCATATCTCCAGGTCCGACACGTTGATGGAAATCGGACTGGGTTCGCTCTATTCGGAGCAGGCGCTGCAGAATGGCATCACCACCGCCAAGGCCGATCTCATCTTCGCTTCGCTGCCCTACAAGATCCTGCACGAGTTCCAGATCCCGGCCTATGCCGAGATGAAGAAACGCGATGCGGCATTCTACAAGGGACTGGAAAAGGCCGGTTTCATGCTCGACTGGGGCGACGACGAGTCCGGCCTGTTCATGAAGTACCTCAGGCGCGGCTCTGGCTATTACATCGATGTTGGCGCATCGCAGTTGGTCATCGATGGTTCGATCAAGCTGAAGAGTGGCGTCGACGTCGAAGAGATCAAGCAGCACTCGGTCCTGCTCAGCGACGGGTCGGAACTGCCTGCGGACCTCATCGTCTACGCCACCGGCTACGGCTCGATGAACGGCTGGGCCGCCGATCTGATATCGCGCGAAACCGCCGACAAGGTCGGCAAATGCTGGGGCCTCGGCTCGAACACCACCAAGGATCCCGGCCCCTGGGAAGGCGAGTTGCGCAACATGTGGAAGCCTACACAGCAGGAAGCGCTGTGGTTTCACGGCGGCAACCTGCACCAGTCACGCCACTATTCACAATTCCTGGCGCTGCAGCTGAAGGCCAGGCAGGCCGGCTTGGCGACGCCGGTCTACGGGCTGCAGCAGGTGCATCACAAGGGGTAGGCGAGCGCGATTCCGGCGAAGCCGGAAGAAAGAAGGCAGGGCTTGCACCCTGCCTCCTTCCTTTGAGGGAATTACGCCGGCTTACCCGCCGCGAACTGCGTCACCACCCGCTGCAACAGCGGCACGTAATCGCGAAACGTCCGCGTCTTCATGTTGGCAATCTTGCCGCTCTCGTCCCAGATGCGGACCCGGACCGCTTCCTCATGGAACGGGTTCTTGCGGAACTCGGCCACCTCCTCGGCATTCATCGGCCCGCCCTGCAGCGACAGCGTATGCACCGAGGCCGGCGACAGCCTGCCGAAATAGGTCGGATCGGTGGCGCAGAGATAGCGCTTGGCGGCGACATGCAGCCTGACGCATTCGACGATGACAGGTGGAAAGAACGGCGCCAGCACTTCGCCGCCGGCTTCGTCATGATGCTTGTCCTCGACATCCTCGGGCGAATAGGTGCCGAACTCGCTGGTGTAATGGCCAATGTCGTGCAGCAGCGCCGCCGCCACCAGCTCGTCCGGCGCGCCGTCCTTTTCGGCGAACCAGGCGCCCTGCAGCATGTGCTCCGACATGGTGACGGGTTCGCCGAGGTAGGATTCCGCACCCCGGCGCTCGAAGATGTCGGCAATGAATTCGACGATATTGTCCGCGTTCAAATCCTGGCCGCTCATTCCGCCGCCTCCTTGAACCCGTGTTCTATCGACGCGAGCGTCGACAGCAGGCCATCCTTGTCGGCGTAACAGCCCTGCAGCCAGCGCTTGCCGGTTCCGGAAAACGCCTTGCGGGCGTGCATGACGCGCGTGTTGTCGACGATGAAAGCCTGCCCCGCTTCGAGCTTGAACGTCACTTCGAAGGATGGATCCTCGATCAGTTCGGCGAACCGGCGGTAGGCGGCGTAGTACGCCTCCATGTCGGCGAAGGGCACGTCGACCGTCGGCGCCAGCGAGCGGTTGTTGAAGCGGATGCAGATCAGCTCGCCATCGGGCCCGAGCTCGATCATCGGCCGCTTCGCCTGCAGCCGCACACCGGAAGAGCCGGCATATTCGAAGCGCGCCGGGCATGAGCTCAGCAGCCGGAAGCCTTCCGGGTTCTCAGCCTGCAGCGCAGCCGCGACGGCAAACCCGTCGACGACGCTGGATTCGCCGCCCTCAACCGTATTCTCGATGCAGGACAGGATCTGCAGCGTCGGCACGGGGTCGCGATAGGGATTGTCGGTATGCGCCTGGAGCCCGAGATTGGTGTAGGCGAGATTGCTCGGATTGACCTCGGCGCGCACTTCGAACCAGCGGCCGTAATTGGTCTCCCTGATATAGCCGAACAGATCGGACACCTTGCACAGCGCTCCGGATTCGGCCGGCAGATCGTCCATCACCGCAAAGCCATAGGCTTTCACCGCCGACAGCCATTGCCCCAGCACAGCGCGATCATGGCTGGCCGCAGCATAGCCGGCGCGCGGCACCGAATTCTGCATCGAGGCCTTGGTCCATCGCACGGTGGCCTCGTCTGTCCAGCCGGGCTGGCGGGCCGCGTCACGATCATAGGCATTGGCACTCAGCCATGCCGCCGGGAAACTCACTGTTTTCTGCTCCGGCACGAAGCTGACTTCCAGGGCGCCGCCCTTGAGCGATGCCGCGCCGATCCTGGTGTCGGCGGGAATGTCGAGGATGGTGATCAGCCGTTGGCCATTGCCGGCGCTGCGCGTCTTGTCGTCCAGCGCATTGTCGCGCAGCCACATGGCGTGAAAGCGGCTGCGCGACCCGTCCTTCCAGCCAAGTTCGATTGTTCTACCTTCGTCGCCGATCAGCGCCTGGGTGAGCATGGAGATCCGTTCCTGTCCATTGCGTCCCCCGCAGCTGATCCGCAGGGTTTCGATTGCATGTTGATCGCGCGAGAGGCATAATTCAAATTATCCTTTTTTGGCCAATGACCACGATATACTAATGTCTCGAACCACACCCCTGCCGCCGCTCGACTGGCTGCGCAGTTTCGAGGCTGCGGCGCGGCTGTCGAATTTCACCGCGGCGGCAGCCGAGCTTGGCCTCACCCAGGCGGCCGTCAGCCAGCACATCCGCTTTCTCGAGGAGCGGCTGAAGACACGTTTGTTTTCGCGGCTGGCGCGCGGCGTCGCCCTGTCGCCGGAGGGGGCAGCCTACCTCCCCCACATCCAGTCGGCCTTCGCCACCATCGGCAACAGCACCGCGGAACTGTTCGAGCCGCGCGCCGTCCAGACCGTGACCATCCGGGCGCCGATTTCCTTTGCCTTGCTGATGCTGGTTCCGGCGCTGCCCGATCTCGCGAAGGCACTGCCGCGCATCCAGCTCGACCTGGTGACGATCCATCGCCCTACCGATTACGACCTGCCAGGCTCGGTGCTCGATATCCGTTTCGGCAACGGATCCTTCCCCGGCCGCGAAGCCGACAGGCTGACCGCCGAGCGGCTTGTGCCGGTGGCGGCTCCGGGTCTGGTCGGCGACGCAGACTGGACCTCCTTGCCGCTGCTTCTGGTTGCCGGCGCGCGCGAGATGTGGGCGGAATGGTTCGCTGCCGCCAGGCTGGCCGGCCATCCCAGGCGATCGCACCGCTTCGACAGCTTCGTTGCCGCCATGGAAGCGGCCAAGGCCGGCGCCGGCGTGCTTTTGGGCTCGCGGCCGCTGGTCGATGCGGCGCTCGACAGCAAGACGCTGGTCAGGCTTTCCGACTTCGAACTCTCCAGCACATCGGGCCATTTTCTGACCAAGGCGTCGACAGCGCGCCTAACCGGCGCCGAGCAGGATTTCCGCCAGTGGTTGCTGTCGCGCCTCTCCGCGCCGGCATGATTGGTTACGAGATTTGCCCGATCCGCTTCCAGTAGATCAGCGTGCCGGTCAGCCCGCCATGCGGCTTCAGGGCATAGTCCGGTATCTCACCGGCCAGCGTGAAGCCCAACCGCTCATAGAGGCCTGAGGCGCCCTCCTCGGTTGCCGTGTCCAGAACCAGCAGCGTGCGGCCCTTCTCCACCGCAAGGCTCTCGGCGGCCCGCATCAGGCGCGTTCCCACGCCCCTGCCCCGGTAGTCTGTGCGTGTCATCAGCTTGGCGATCTCGGCCCGGTGCGGCTGGTTGGGCGGACAGTCGGGCAGCAAGGTCACGGTGCCGACCAGGTTTTTGCCGTCCCAGGCGCCAAGCATCGCTCTTTCGCCCCTTGCCGCCGCGGCCAGCGATTTCTCCCAGAAACCCCTCGCCGCCTGCGGCGCCAACGGATGCATGAAGCTGACCGAACCGCCTGCCGCCACCGTTGCGACCAGCAATTCGGCCAGCCCGTCCTGCGTCTCGGCAGCCGGGGTCAGGGTTGCGATCTCGATCGAGTTCATGTGCGGGATATCCTGTGATTGCGATAGAAGCGGGCGCATTGCCGTCACTCCAGATGGCGCGCGCGGCGACGCTTTCGCGCCGCCTTGATGGCGCTGATGCGGTCGGCATCTTCGTGCCCGAGGTGCCGCCCGCGCTCGAGAATCTCGAGCGTGTACTCCTCGTAGGTCAGGCCAAGCCGCTCGGCTCTGTCCATGCGCAACAGCATGACCTCGTGGCTCGGCGCCTTCCACGCCTTGGCGTGCGCTGCCTGCCAGGCCAGGAAGATATAGGGATCGCCCGTGCCCCATGGCGGGCCCTTGTACTCATCGAGAGGCGGCCCCCCATTGTGGGAGCGCTTTGGTCTCTTTGCCATTGTGTCAGCCTCTGACCAGGGCGACCAGATAGTCGGCGCCGGGCTCCAGGGCATGGAAGGTGCAGTCCGACGGCGCCCCAAGCGCCAGGCAGTCGCCGGGCTCGAGCTTGTGCGCCATATCGCCTTCGATGAATTCGAGCCGCCCGGAAATCAGCCATATCTGCTGCTTGATGAAGGCGTATGAAGCAGCCGGAAAACTGACCCTGGCGCCCGCCGGCAGATGCACCTTGATCAGTTCCAGCGGCATATCGCCAGCCGGCGAAAGATGCCGCCTGACATAGCCGGTATCGGGATCGCGCCATACCGGCTGGTCGGCCTCGCGCAGCAGCCCGCCGCCCTGCAGCTCGGCGCGCGCGATCAAGGTCGACAGCGTCATGCCGAAGGCCGACGCGATGCGCACCAGAAGCGCCGCCGTCGGGCTGGTCTTGCCTCGCTCGATCGTGCTGAGCATCGCCTTCGAGACGCCGGAATGCTCCGCCAGTTCGGCCAGGGACCAGTCACGCATGACCCTTTCGGCGTGTATCCTGCGGCCTATCGTCGAGGAAATTTCGTTCGCTATATCATCCATATGTCTATTATAGTGAAATATTGACGCCGGAGAAGAGCCGCCTTGCGACAATTTTCACAGGCCCCTTAATGCTCTCTACACCATCCGACCTCATCGGGCCTTAACCCCATTCGGGTAGGATCGACTCTCCAGGGAAATGGGGATTGGCCTGTCCATGTATGTCGAACGCGAAGCCTCCGTGGGGGAACCGACCTCGCAGGAGCGCCGCCAGACCGAGCAGAACGACAAGCGCATCCTCGGCAATGTCGTGCAATGCGACGGCGCTCGCGCCACCATCAGCGCCTATGCGGACGATGCCGACGGCGCGGTGACCGGCCTGTGGACAGTCGGCAAGATGATTTCCATCAATCTCGGATCGACGCGAACCGTCGGCCTTGTCTACGCGATCGGCAAGTCGGACCGCGCCTGGAGCAATGAGGGCCAGAACGCCATCGAGGTCAGCATCGAGTTGATCGGCGAAGTCCGTGACGGTGCGGAGCCCGGCGCCAGACCGGTCTTCGACCGCGGCATCACCACCTATCCGCATATCGGCGCCGTTGCGCATCGCATCCGCACCCGCGACCTGCAGGCGGTCTATGACCTTGCCGGGCGTCATTCGATCACGATCGGCACGCTCGCGCAGGACGAGACGATCGCCGCCAACATCGCTATCGACGATACGCTGGCGCGTCACTTCGCCATTGTCGGCACGACCGGCGTCGGCAAATCCACCGCCGTTTCGCTGCTGCTGCGCAAGTCGATCGCGGCACGGCCGGATCTGCGCATCCTGATCCTCGACCCGCACAACGAGTTCGCGGCATCGCTGCCCGAATACTGCGTCAGGGTCGATTCCAAAACCTTGGATCTTCCGTTCTGGATGTTCACGCTGGAGGAATTCGCCGAGGTGCTGTTCCGGGGCCGCGAGACCGAGCCGGAAGAAATCGATGCCTTGCGCGACCTGATCCCGGCCGCCAAGAATCTCTACCGCAACCCGAATTCGGGCTCCTATATCAGGCGCGGCAGCGATGCGCTGACCGCCGATACGCCAGTGCCTTACCGCATCGCCGACCTGCTGAAGCAGATCGATGAGCGCATGGGCATGCTCGAAAGCAAGACCGATCGCCCGACGCTCAAATCGCTGAAGACGCGCATCGAATCGGCGGCGGCCGATCCACGTTATCGCTTCATGTTCAACTCGCGCCTGATCGAGGACACCATCCACGAGACGATCGGCAACATCTTCCGCGTGCCGCATCATGGCCGTCCCGTGACCTGCTTCGAGATGGCCGGCATGCCGTCCGAAGTGGTCAATTCCGTCTGTTCGGTGCTGGCGCGCCTGGCCTTCGATCTCGCTCTATGGAGCGAAGGCAAGCTGCAGCTTCTGTTTTTGTGCGAAGAGGCGCACCGCTATATGCCGGCCGACCCGCGTCTCGGATTCGCGCCGACCAGGCATGCGCTGTCGCGCATTGCCAAGGAAGGCCGCAAATATGGCTGCTATCTCGGCGTCGTCACCCAGCGCCCCGGCGAGCTCGACCCGACCATCCTGTCGCAATGCTCGACCTTCTTCGCCATGCGGCTTGCCAATGAGCAGGACCAGGCGATCAT
>NZ_RZRW01000160.1:0-10783 GCF_003998745.1 Mesorhizobium sp. M7A.F.Ca.US.014.04.1.1
CCTCCTCCTCCTCGGCCCTGCTGGTGTCCGACATGCAGGGCGAGTGCCGCCTGCCCGGCCGCGTCGTGCTCGGCCATCCCTTCAATCCAGCGCATCTGATGCCGCTGGTCGAGATCGTCGGCGGCAAGACATCGGATCCACAAGCGATCGCCCGCGCACGCGCCATCTATGAAGCCATCGGCAAGAAGCCGGTAACGCTCAACCGGGAGGTGACCGGCCATATCGCCTTGCGCCTGATGGGCGCCATGTGGCGCGAGGCGATCGCTCTGGTGCGAGACGGCGTCGCCTCGGTCGAGGACGTGGATCGTGCCTTCATGTATGGGCCGGGCGCGAAATGGACCCTGCAAGGTTCGTTCATCTCCAACAGCCTCAACGCCGATGGCATCGAGGACTTCCTGCGCAAATATGGCCCGACCTATCAGGCGATCTGGGACACGCTGCTCGACGCAAAGCTTGACAGCGAGACCATCCGCTCGATCACAGCTTCGACAAATGCGGCGGTAGGCGGGCGCAGCCACGAGGATCTGAAGGCCGCGCGCGAGCCTGGCCTGGTCGGCATTTTGAAAACAGTGGCCGCACACGGTGCACTCTAATCGTCACGGAGAATGGCCATGACCTATCGCACCGCCCTCGTCACCGGCGCCTCGAAAGGCATCGGCGCAGCGATCGTCGAGAGCCTGATCGCGGAAGGATTGACCGTCCATGCGCTGGCGCGCAGCCGTGGCGCGCTACAGGTCCTGCAGGAGAGGCTCGGGCCACGCGTGAAACCGCTTGTCGCCGATGTGCGCGACAACGAGGCGATCGCTTCTGCGCTCGGTGCGGCGGAAATCGATGTCCTGGTCAACAATGCCGGCGGTTTGGCGACCGTGCGCCCCCTGCACGAACAGAGCGCGGAGGAAACAGCCGAGGTGGTGGCGCTGAACCTCACCGCACCCTTGCAGCTCATCCGCATGTTGCTGCCGGGCATGATCGCGCGCAAGCGTGGCCACATCTTCAACCTGACCAGCACGGCAGCCAGCGGCGTTTTTCCCGGCACGACGACCTACGGTGCGGCCAAGGCCGGCCTTTCCCAGGCCGGTCGCATCCTGCGCTATGATCTCGCGGGCACCGGCGTGCGGCTGACCGAGATCGCCCCGGGCCGTGTGGAAACGGATTTCTATCTGAAGGCCTTCGACGGCGACCGCGAGGGCTTGCGCAAGCGCATGTACTCGCAACAGCGGCCGCTCGGCCCGGCCGACATTGCCGCCGTGCTTGCTACCGCGCTGCGGATGCCGGATCATGTCGACATCAGCGAACTGACCGTCGCGCCGAGCGAACAGGCGCCCGGCGGCCATACCTATCCGCCCGCGCCGCAACGATGAGCATGCGTGGCGTCAGCGACGCCGCGCCTCAGTCCGGCTCGGTCAATTTGTCGAGCACGGCCGTGCAGGCCTCCTCCCAGGCCGCAGGCACTCCGCGCGCCGAAAGCACCTGCAGACCCCGCTCGGTGATGCCGCCCGGTGTCACCAGCTCCTCGAGCATCTGATGCATCGGCTGGTCTTTCTCCTCAATCAGCCGCCCGGCGGCCACGAACGTCATCGCCGTCAGCCGGCGGCCAATTGCCGGATCGAGACCTCGCGCGCTCGACCATTCAGTCGTCCTGCGGATCAGATCCTGCACCCAGCCATAGATGGCGGCATTGACCGTCGCCAACTCGAAGTCCGTTTCGCTGGCCAGAGCGATCGAGGGGCCAAGCCAGTCGAGGACCGCCCGCGCCTGCTCAAGGTCGGGGAAATAGATCGTCGGACTGGCACAGATTTCGGAAGCCGTGAACGGCATGGCGCGCACCGCGCGCGCAGGCGCGACAGCAAACCGCGAT
The DNA here is from genome assembly GCF_003998745.1 of Mesorhizobium sp. M7A.F.Ca.US.014.04.1.1. Classification (NCBI taxonomy): domain Bacteria; kingdom Pseudomonadati; phylum Pseudomonadota; class Alphaproteobacteria; order Hyphomicrobiales; family Phyllobacteriaceae; genus Mesorhizobium; species Mesorhizobium sp. M7A.F.Ca.US.014.04.1.1. The sequence goes on from NZ_RZRW01000160.1 coordinate 1,859, forward strand.
AGCGCTACGCCGGCGCAAACCGAAACCATTGTTTGGTCCGTGCGCCACGGCAGGCCAGCGACCGCATCCGGCGCATGCACGGGCCGCACCGCAACAATGACGACATCGGACTGTTCGACGAGATCGCGATTGTCGATTGCCAGCCGAAAACCGTGCCGGGCGGAGAGCGCCGCCGCCTTGCCCCGCGGCGACAGCACGATCGCCGCGGGATCAAGCCCGGAACGCAAGAACCCAGCCAGCATGGACGTCGCCAGATGCCCGACCCCAAGAATGCCTACAATCATTGTTGTCCCCCGGATTTGAACCTGCTGCTTGCCATTCACACGAAGTTGGGAAAGAAAGGCGGCTCTACAAAGTGTCGACACAGCCTGCATACAAATCAGATGAGAACCGACGTGACCGAACGAGCCGAGACCAGTGCCGATAGCGACCCGTCCCTTGCCGCTGAAGCGGAGACGCGCCGCGCTGCCGATAGCAGCGAACGCGCCTACAACACCATCCGCAAGCTCCTGGTCGAATTCAAGCTGAAGCCCGGAGAGCGCATCAACGAGGTCCAGCTTTCGCGCGGCCTTGGCCTTTCGCGCACACCGATCCGCGAGGCGCTGAACCGGCTCGCCTCCGAGGGTTTCGTTTCGCTCACGCCCAATCGAGGCTTTTTCGTCAGAAGCCTCAGCACCGAGGGCCTGCTCGATCTCTACGAGTTCCGCTCGATCATCGAGTGCGCTGCTTTCAAGCTGATGTGCGAGCGCGCCGACGACAGCGAAATCGACCGGCTGCGGAGCTACTGGGAAGCGATCGTCGACGCCTACCCGGACCAGCCGCCGGATGTCATCCTGGCCGAGGACGAAGGCTTCCATCTGCTCATCGCCGAACTCTCCGGAAATCCGGAACTTGTCGGCCAGCTCAGCTCCATCAATGCACGCATCCGCTTCATCCGCCGCATCCAGATCGAACATCCTTCGCATGACAAGGCGCAGATCACCTCCCATTCGGCCATCGTCGAGGCTGCCGTCAAGCGCGATGCCGAGAACGGCGCGAAACTGTTGCGCGAACATATCGAAATGACCGTCTCCGCCACGCAGCAAGCGCTCAAGGACGCCTTGCTCAAGGTTTTCGCGCCCGACAATGGCGCCGAGCTGAAGCGTCGCCGAAGGGCTCGCGACGCATAATCGATATCTGAGCACAAAATTGAACGCAATAGTGTCGACACTTTCTTGACGACGATCCCTTTGTCTGCTTCGATGGGCTTACACGGGGAAGAAGACCGCAACGGCCTCCCCTGTCGTAGTCAGCAGCTAAGGGGAACCATGATGAAAAAATCTATCGCCACACTTCTTCTCGGCGCCTCGCTTTTTGCAGCGCCGGCCATGGCCGAGCAGATTACCGTCGGAATGTCCGCGCCGCTCTCGGGCGCGCAGGCCTATTTCGGCAGCACCTGGCACAATGGCTTCAAGCTCTACGTCGACAGGCTGAACGCCGATGGCGGCGTCAATGGCGTCACCATTGCCTATGACCAGCAGGACGACAAGGCCGACCCGCGCGAGGGAACGCTCGTCGCCCAGAAATTCTGCGACAATGACAAGGTCGTGCTTGGCCTGGTGAACTTCAATTCCGGCGTCGCCCAGTCGACGCTGCCAATCTATGAAGACTGCACGCTGCCGACCATGACCTTCGGCTCCAATCCGTCTCTCACCAAGCAGGGCTACAAGTTCATGGTGCGCCCGGTGGCCAACGATCTGGCCGGCGCATTGTTGCCAGCCGAATATGCGCTGGGCAAGCTCGGCGCCAAGACTGCCGTGATCGTCAACGACAAGCAGGTCTTCGGCCAGGGCATTTCCGAAATCTTCGCCAAGAACTTCGAAACCGGCGGCGGCAAGGTCCTCGATACCATTGCCGTGGCGCCATCCGACGTGGACTTCACCGCTGTGCTGGCCCAGATCAAGTCCAAGAAGCCCGATGCGATCTATCTCGGCGCCGTCATGCCGCAGCTTGCGCTGTTTGCCAAGCAGATGCACGAGCAAGGTATCGCCGCCGTGCTAATGGTGCCGGACGGCGGCTACACGCCGGACCTCATCAAACAGGCCGGCGAAGCCAATGTCCAGGGCACGCTTGTCGCGATCCAGGTGCCGCCGATGGATGCCTCCCCCGAGATCGCCGATTTCGCCAAACTCTACAAGGCGAAATATGGTGAGGAAGCCGGCCCGTATTCGATCTACGGCTATGTACAGGGCCAGATTTTGGAACAGGTGCTGAAAACGACGAAAGGCCTCACGCGTGAGGACCTCAACGCGGCATTGCATGCAGTTAAGGCGAAGACCGTCGTCGGCGAGCTGGAATTCGACGAAACCGGCGAACTCAAAGTCGCCCCATCCTACCTCTACAAGGTGGAGGGAACGGGCTTCCATCTCGTCGGTTCGAAATAGCAGCCAGACCGCCGGAGCCGCATCGCTACGCGCGAAGCGGCTCCTTCACCTGTTGACGGGCGTGCCTGCCGCAAGTACGGGCGGCCACGTCGACCATTCCCCTTCCCGGTTCGACCGGTCCATGGGGTTGCAGGCACAGGACGCCGGCCCATGCTGGGAAATCTTATCCAACAAACGGTAAATGCCCTGACCATCGGCTCGATCTACGCCCTGATCGCGCTCGGCTACACCATGGTCTACGGCGTGTTGCGCATGATCAACTTCGCCCATGGCGAGATGTTCATGCTCGGCGCCTATGTAGCGTTTCTGGCGCTCAGCCTGCTGGTCGGCGATGTCGGGATGTCGGGCGCGCTGGCGCTTACCGCGGCCTTTCTCGTGGCGATCTTCCTCGTCGGCCTCATTGGAGTCGGCATCGAAAGGGTCGCCTACAAACCGCTGAGAAGCTCCACCCGGCTCGCGCCGATGCTGTCCTCGCTCGGCGTCTCATTGTCGCTCGTCACCGGGGTGCAGATCCTGGCCGGCCCACAGCCAGTCGCCTTTCCCAGCTTCTTCCCCGTCGTCCGATATCAGGTGATGGGCGGCACCATCACCTTGATGCAGATCGGCATCCTGATCGCCGCCTTCGTGCTGATGTTCGGCCTGCATGTCCTAGTCAACCGGAGCCGTATCGGCATCATCGTGCGCGCCGTATCGGAAAGCCGACCGACCGCACAGCTGCTTGGCATCAACGTCAACGGCGCCATCTCCATGGTGTTCTTCGTCGGGCCGCTTCTCGGCGCTGCCGGCGGCATCCTCTATTCCAGTTACTATGGCATCATGTCGCCCAGCATGGGCGCCGTCATCGGGCTGAAGGCCTTCACCGCGGCCATCCTCGGCGGCATCGGTTCAATCCCCGGCGCCATGCTCGGCGCCTTCATCCTGGCTTTTATCGAAGTGTGGGGAACCGCGCTGCTGCCCATTGTCACAAACGGCGTGCTCGGCACCGAGTATCGCGACGTTCTCGCCTTTGCGATCCTCATACTCGTGCTTCTGGTCCGTCCTGCCGGTATACTCGGCGAGGCCGTCTCCGAGGAAAGCATCGTGTACAAGAGGGAATTCTGATGGCCGCCGCCGACACTCTCGCCGCGGCCCGGCCGCGTGCGAACCGGACCATCTCCTGGCTCGTCTTCGCCATCGCGATCGCGCTGATCATGGCCACGCCCTTCCTGCCCAACTACCATGTCCGTGTCCTCAACAGCCTGCTGATCTACATCCTGCTCGGCATCGGCCTGAACATCGTGATCGGCTATACCGGGCTGCTGGATCTCGGCTTCGTCGCCTTCTACGCGGTCGGCGCCTACAGCTATGGGCTGCTGGCAAGCCCGCAGCTCGGCCTGCATATGCCGTTCCTGCTCATCCTGCTCGTCGCCGCCTGCCTGGGTGCGGTCACCGGCATATTGCTCGGCATTCCGGTGTTGCGATTGCGCGGCGACTATCTGGCCATCGTCACACTTGGCTTCGGCGAGATCATCCGCATCATCATCAACAATCTCGACTGGCTGACCGGAGGGCCGCAAGGCATTGCCCGGCTGGACAAGGCGTCGATCCTCGGCATACAGATTGCCCGGCCGATCGACTTCTTCTGGCTGCTGCTGATCACCGTGCTCATCGTCGGCACCGTGGTCTGGCGGCTCGAGCGCTCCATCCTCGGCAAGGCGTGGGCGGCGATCCGCGAGGACCAGGATGCCGCGCGCGGCATCGGCATCAACACCACCAATGCCAAGCTTGCCGCTTTCGCCACCTCGGCCACGATCGGTTCCATAGCCGGCGCGATCTTCGCCGCATCGCAGCGTTTCGTCAGCCCGGAAAGCTTCACGCTGCAGGAATCGGTGCTGATCGTGCTGATGATCGTGGTCGGCGGCATCGGCAACATCTTCGGCATCGTCGCCGGCGCGGCAATCCTGATCCTGCTGCCGGAGCTGCTGCGCGAATTCGCCGAATGGCGCATCCTCTTCCTCGGTCTTTTGATGATCTCGCTGATCATCGCGCGCCCGGCCGGCATCGTGCCGCGCAGCTTCGGGCCGGAGAAACTGATCCGAGGGCTTTTCGGAAAATGACGCTGGTCTTTCAGAGCCTTCGCAAGGTGTATGGCGAGGTCGTCGCCATCGACGGCGTGTCGACCGACTTCGCTCCCGGCATAATCCACGGCGTGATCGGACCGAACGGCGCCGGCAAGTCGACGCTGATCAACATGACGGCTGGTTCCTACACAGTGTCGTCGGGCTCGATCACGCTCGACGGCAAGCGTCTCGACAAACTCAAGAAATACCAGATCGCCAATTCGGGAATTGCCCGCACCTATCAGAACATCCGCCTCTTCGACCAGATGTCGGCGATCGAGAACCTTGAAGTCTGTTTCTATCCCGCCGAGGTTGCGGCCGCCTGGAGGGAAGTGATCTGGCCACCCTATGCCAACGCCCAGCGCCGGCGCCGGCGTGAGAAATGCATGGAAATCCTGCGGTTTTTTGACCTTCAGGGCTACGCCGACGTCGATGCCGGGGGCCTGCCCTATGGCCGACAACGCATGCTGGAGATCGCCCGCGCCTTGGTCGCCAATCCGCGCGTCCTGCTGCTCGACGAGCCCGCCGCCGGATTGAACCACCACGAGACGGCGGAACTGACGGCAAAACTCACCGCGTTGCGTTCGCCCGACCGGATCATGATCGTCGTCGAGCACGACATGGATCTCGTCATGACACTCTGCGACAGCATCATCGTCATGCATCATGGGAAACTGCTCTTCCGGGGCACGCCCGCCGAAGTGCAGGCAAGCACCGACGTCCAACTCGCCTATCTGGGAACCGCCAATGACATCGACGACATCCGGGCCGCTGCTCAGAATCGCCGGGCTCAGCTCGGGATACGGGCGCGTCGGCGTTCTTGAGGGCATCAGCATTGACGTCGATCCGCACGAGATCGTCGTCATCCTGGGTCCGAACGGCGCCGGCAAGACGACGCTGCTCAATTCCGTTTCCGGCGTGGCGCGGCCCACCGCAGGCAGCATCGCGTTCGAGGGCCGCGACATCACCGGGATGCGCCCCGAACAGGTCGTGCGTCTCGGCATCACCCACTGCCCGGAAGGCCGCCAGATCTTCCAGCGCCTGACGGTGGAGGAAAACTTGGTCGCGGCCCATATCGGTCGCGGCGGGAAGAGTTTCGAGGCATTGCGCGCCGAGGTGTTCGAGCTGTTTCCTGTGCTCAAGGAACGGCGCAACGGCATGGCAAGCCGCATGTCCGGCGGCCAGCAGCAGATGCTGGCGATCGGGCGCGCGCTTATGGCCGAGCCGAAGCTTCTGATGCTCGACGAGCCGTCTCTCGGCCTTGCCCCGAAGATCGTCCACCAGATCTTCCGCATCATCCTCGACCTGTCGCGCCACGGCATTTCGATCCTGCTCGTCGAGCAGAACGTTCAGCTGGCGCTTGAATGCGGCGACTACGCCTACCTGCTCAACACCGGCAAGGTGAAGCTGCATGGCCCGGCGCAGGAAATGGCCGCGCATTCGGCCCTGAGGGAACACTATCTCGGCGGCGCCAGCGAGGACGTCCTTCATGTTTGAGGTCGACTGGAAGACGCCGCATCTGTGGCGCAAGACCGCGAACAGGCGCCCGGCCGCACCGGCACCGCAAGGCGACCTGAAGACGGACGTGCTGGTGGTCGGCGGCGGCTTCACCGGCATGGCCGCGGCACTCGGCGCGCGCGACAGCGGCGTCAATGTCATCCTGCTTGAGAGCAACGAGATCGGATCGGCAGCGTCGGGCCGCAACAACGGCCTTGTCATCTCCCACCATTCCAAGGCCTCGCCGGCGGAGTTCGAGGCGGTCTACGGCAAGACGATCGGTGAGCGCTACAATCGCATGGTTGCGGATGCGGCCGGCGTAGCCTTCGGCCTGATGCAGCGCTTCAACATAGACGCCCACCAGGTTCAGGAAGGCTGGATCCAGCCCGCTCACACCGACACCACGCTTGCCCGCGCGCACCAGTTCTACGAAGAGTGGAAAGCCTTCGGCGCCAATGTCTCCTGGCTTGACCGGGCCGAAGCCAGCGCGCGCATCGGCAGCCCCTATCTCGGCGGCTGGATGGTGCACAATTCCGGCCACATCAATCCGTTCGCCATGACCATTGGCCTTGCCGGCGCCCTTGAGCGCGAAGGCGTGACCATCTTCGAGAACGCCGCGGCGTCTCGCATCGAGAAGGTGGAAGGCGGCTGGCGCGTCTTCACCGCAACGGGAAGCGTCACGGCGCCAGAAGTGGTGCTTGCCACGAATGCGCTTACCGGCGACCTCTGGGCTGGGCTGAAGAAGACACTGATGCCGTTCAAGGTCTTCCAGGCCGCGACAAACCCGCTGCCGGAAGGCCTGCGCACCCAGATCCTTGTCGGCAACCCCGCGGTGTCCGACATGCGCAACGACATCCGCTATTTCCACTACGACGTCGACGGCCGGCTGGTGAGCGGCGGCACGCATACATTGTGGTTTGACGAGGCCGACCGCGGTCGCGCCAAGGTCTCGAGCATGCTGGGCAAGGCTTTTCGCGCATTCGGCGGCGAACCGCCGATCGTGGAATACTGGCATGGCACCTTTGCCGTGGTGCCTGATCGCAGACCTCGCCTCTATCGCCTGGCACCCGGCCTCGTGTTTGGCGGCGTCTATTCCGGCCGCGGCGTGGCATTGGCAATGTCTCTTGGCCAGGAAATCGGCCGCTGGGCGGCAGGCCGGCGCCGGGACGAGCAGATGCCTTTGCCGGTCACCAACATGAAACCGGTTCCGTTCCATCCGGTCGCCGTGCAGGTCGCGAACCGCATGCATCTCTGGAACCGCTTCAAGGATCGAAGCTCTTGATGACATTATAGGCCGACGATGCTGATTTTGTGCCGGCGGCTAGCTGGCCGAGGCAGAAGTCTCAATCAGACAGCCCATGCTCGGTCACGACTGGGCCGAAAGCGGACTGGTAGCTTCAGGCATCAGCGGAAGCCGAAGCGGACCTTCAGCGTGGCTGGGACTTAGGGCCTCCGACTGATCCAAAAGGAGGTTCTGTCACGGTCTCAGGCGTTCCCCCTTCGGATCGTACCACGGCTTGAGCTGCGCAATGGCCTTGTATCGCTTCCAGGCGATTTCGATCTCCAGAGGGGCGGCTGCCAGCCAGGCATCGTCGACACCGCCCTCGCATTCGACATAGCCCATGCCGAGCGAGGCGCCGATGCGGTGGCCGTAGGCGCCGGAGGTGACCGAACCGACGATCTTGCCGCCGCGCCAGATCGGTTCGTGATGATAGAGGAGAGGCGCATCTTCGGCCTGCAGCCGCAACTGCACCAAGCGGCGGCGCGGCTTGCCCGCCTCCTTCTGCAGCAACAGCGCATCACGGCCGATGAAGCCGCCTGGCTTGTCGAACGCCACGGCAAAGCCAAGCCCTGCCTGCAGCGGGCTGTCTTCCTCGCCGATGTCGTGACCCCAGTGGCGGTAACCTTTCTCCATGCGCAGCGAATTGATGGCGAAGTAGCCGCCTTGGCGCAGGCCGAAATCGGCGCCCGCCTCGGCCAGCTTGTCGAAGACATGGGCGGCGAACTCGGCGGGCATGTAGAGCTCCCAGCCAAGCTCGCCGACGAAGGTCAGCCGGCTGGCGCGCACCCGCGCATAGCCAAGGTCGATCTCGCGGCTGGTGCCGAAGGGAAACGCCGCCTCCGAGAAGTCATCGGGCGAGACGGCGCGCAGGAGATCGCGCGATTTCGGCCCCATCAGCGCCAGCATGGGCAGGCCGGAGGTGACATCCTGCACGAAGACATGCGCGTCCGCCGGGATATGGCGCTTGAGCCAGGCCAGGTCGCGCCGCTGCGACACGGCGATGGTCACGACCATGTAGGCGGTTTCGGAGATGCGGGTGACCGTGACATCGGCTTCGATGCCGCCTAGCTCGTTCAGCCATTGCGTGTAGACGACGCGGCCGGCGGGTACGTCGACATTGTTGGCACAGATGCGGTTGAGCACCGCGCAGGCGTCACGCCCCTCGATCCAGTATTTCACGAAGCAGGAATGGTCGAACAGCGTAACGTTGTCAGCCGTGTTGCGGCTTTCCTCGCCGCAGGCGCCGAACCAGTTCTGGCGGCCGTAGGAATAGTCGATCTCGGCCTTCATGCCGGGCAAAGCGAAGAAGCCAGGGCGTTCGTAGGCGGCGGCCTCGGTCATGCAGGCACCCGCCGCCATCAGGCGGTCGTGGAACGGGCTCTTGCGGATGTGGCGCGCCGTGGCGAACTGGCGGTATGGCCAGTGCATGTCGAACAAAAGGCCAAGCGTTTCGGTGGTGCGGTCGTAGAGATATTTCTTGTTCGACTGGAACGACATGGTGCGGCGCACGTCGACATCGGCGAGATCGACCGGTGGGCGCCCGTCGCGGATCCATTCCGACAGCGCCTTGCCGACGCCGCCCGAGGAGAGGATGCCGACGGAATTGAAGCCGGTGGCGCAGAAC
>NZ_RZRW01000016.1:0-25286 GCF_003998745.1 Mesorhizobium sp. M7A.F.Ca.US.014.04.1.1
ACGCAGCGGTGTGAGACGGGCATTCTTGTGGATGTTCATTCGGACCCTCCGATGGATGCTGAAGCGTGGTAACTCCAGTCTCCTCGGTCCGGTCCGAATGGACAACCTCTCGAAAGCTCACACCTAGAACTCCTCTTGAAAGCGTATCTAGCTTCAAAGGGCGTGTCGAAACGCGGTCTCCGGCTCGGCTTCGGTCACAAGATCGAGGACATTTACGAAGCCGCAGTGGCCCTAGGAATGCCGCCGATTGGGAACGTGAAGATGATTGCCAACAACCTTGACCTGATGAATTCTCAGCAAGATTTTAGGTACCCGTCGGGGTACAAGCTGAATGTCCCGCCGCCGAGCTTCTGCCGAGAAACGTATAACGCTCTCCACACAGCGATCGAGCCGAGGATCCCCACCGAGGTACTGAAAGCCAACCTCAAATTTCATTGGGATTTTCGGGGGAAGACTGTCATTTGGAAGGACGAATAGCCCGAGGATGATCTTCCCCATCTACGTTGGCGTTCTTATGGCGCTGCTGTCAGCATCCGCCATTGGCGGTGGCGGCAAGGCGATCTTGTTGGGATGGCCGCCTCGCTGACAATGGCCGGGATGGGCACTCGCCGGCTGGCTAGGTTCTTAGCAGGCCATAGCCGGCTGTCTGGTGGAGATCGTCTTTCAGGGCTTTGATCGTCTGTGAAAGGTCGCGAACCTTGTCCATCAGCGTCTGAATGGTCGCCCCGATGGGCTGGATCTTAACGCCTCAATCGTCGCGAGAAGCTCAAGGTAGACGTGGTTCAATTGAACTTTCTCCCTTCGAGAGCTCTCAATGGTGATCGACATGTGCGACCAGGCTCGATCAATTGCCTGTTCGCTTATCCTTCATCGACAAGCGGACGCGTGCCGCCACCTCCCTTCCGTCACGCGAAGGACCCAGCCGGCGAGACCAGACGGCGTGCGTGGCGCAATCTTCTATGTGACGAGCGGCGAGATCGCGTGTGTCCCGCCGTGATGGGATCATCTATTCGTCGAGCGCGGCGCTGGCGCCATCATCGTCGATATCTGCAAACCCTGGGATGATCCAGCAGCTTCTCCTTCGACAGCAGCCCGGCGTCCTCGAGCGCCTCGAAATCCGGCAGCTGGCGCAGCGTGTCGAGCCCGAACTGCGACAGAAAAGTTTTGGTCGTCACATAGGTGTAGGGCGCGCCCGGCTGCGGGCTGCGCGGCCCCGAGGCGACCAGCTGCTCAGCGCGCAGCACGCCGATCAGGTCACGTGACACCTCCTTGCCGAAAAAGCTCGACAGCTCGCCACGGGTGATCGGCTGGAAATAGGCAATGCACATCAAGACAAGCGCCTCCGCCTGCGACAGTTCTTTTGCTCCCTCGCCCGCTGCCGTGCCGAAGGCTGCGTGAATGGCGTCGCCAAAAACCTTTTTGGTCCGGTGCTGCCAGCCGCCGGCGACCGCGACCAGCTCGTAAGGGCGGCCGGCGAGTTCGGCGCGAATGTCGTCGATGATCAGCTCGATATTGCAGTTTTTTCCCACCACCCGCGCGAGGACACTACGTGTCACCGGTTCATTTGCCGCAAAGATCACCGCTTCGACGCGGGCCATCCATTCGCACCAGCGCAGCTCCGGCGGCAGATGTTCCAGTTCGGTGTCGAGCAGCGCCGGCTGATCGTTTGGCTTGCGGCGGGCGGACGCTTCGCTCATCGCTACAGCCCGAACAGCCGGAATGTGGGGCGGCCGGAGAGCTCGCGCACGACCTCCAGTTGCTGCAGCCGTTCGAACAGCCGTCGCGATGCAAAGCGCGACAGATTGTCCGTCGTCAGCGATCCGGACACGGCGTCTTCACTGAGCAGCAGAAAGATTACGTCGCCGGCGCCTTTGGCGCGCAGTTTCGGCGCCACCGCCAGGAGTTTTTCGGCCCGGCGCGACAGCTCGGCGGCCAACCGACAAGCGTCCGCGGCGGCCGCGACGAGCGCGATGCAAACCGCCCGCTCAAAATTCTTGTCCCCGGGCCGGATGCGCCGGCCACCGCCGGCCTCGGTGCGGAAAGATGGTCCAAAACCCTGCGCCATTAGGAGCGGCAGGGGCTGCGGCCAGCCCAGGCGTTGCGCCAGTACCAGGTCGGCGAGCCACCAGCCAAAGACTTCGGCATCGGGACGCATGGCGACGACCTCAGCGGCGATCGCCGCGGCGTCGAATGGCGCCGACCGCTGGGATACCCCGAGTTTTTCGATCTGCGTGCAAAGGTCGGCGAGCGCGGCGCCGTCCCAATGGAGGCCAAGCTGGTCGAGTATCTTCCCGAGCCGGCCGGGCGTAGCGGCGGGCGGCTGCCTGGCCAACTGCCGCCAGGCGCCAAAGACGGCGCCTGCGGGACCGGGGTCAGCACGTAGGGGACGCAAATGCCAGGCATCGCGCAAGGCGGCCGCATCCTCGGCGCGGCCGGCGAGCCGCATGCTGGAGGCGGCGCAGCGAACCGCCAGCCGCTGCCGCCAAGCGCCGGCCCAGGCTGCCTGCGCGCGGGCGAGCGTGTCGAGGGCACCCAGGGCGGCGCCGGCCCGGAAGGCGGCGTCGCCGTCACTCGGCGCGCCGGCGCTTGTGATCGCCCACGCGGGAACGGAGGGCGGCGCAGAGGAGCTGGCGGTCGCGGGATCGAGGCGAATCATAATTTGGAGAGTAAAGTGCCGGTGCGCTTTTCGCCATGATTTTCGTGCCAAAACGCACAGCCTGTCGGATCAGCACAACGACTGATAGTGTTGCATTATCAATCTCTTCACGAGTTCGTCCCTGCTAAGCCATTTGGCCAACAAGTAAGTCTCGACAGGGCACCTTTTTGCGCAGCCGGACGAAACTCCGTTCGGAAATGTGCCGGCTCGCGGCGTAGGAGCCTGCTCAGGTTCAGATGTCATGAAGGCATCTAACGCCCGATCTGCCGCGCAACTTCGGTCCCATATTCATTGCCGACGGGGTATCTGAGGGCGACGTTTTTTGCGGGTTTTTCCTGGTCGGCTTTGGAGGTGATGCTGGCGCCGATTGTCACAGGCTACTTCACTATCTGTTCCTTGACCGATGAGATCTTTTGCGCTGCGGCGCTCCCGTCTTTGCTGTGGGTCACCTTCTGACCCAAGCCCCAACGTACACACGCGGGAGTGTCCTACAAGCCATCGGTTTCGACAGATCGGATGGATTGGGCAGGCGAGCCCAAAAGCTGCGAGCTTAGAGCGGTTATAAATCGTAGTTGTAGCTGTGTAACAAACTGTGTAACAAAAAGCGCGAAAAGACTAGTATTTTCAGTATCATAGAGGTGAAAGGGAATCCCTCCCTCTCCGCCATCGATTTCCCATAACGGCCTGATTCGCAACGATTTTTCCGAATATCAGCTCTCTTTTGGTGCATTTCTTGGTACAAAGAGGCTTCCGCACAAGCCCCTATGGATCGACATCATAAGAACCTCGATCTTATCGTCTCAGCCGCCGCCACGATGCAGGAGGAGATAGAGAACATGTTCGGCTGCCTCCACCGCTTCGAGGAGAAACCAAGAAGCAGGTGAACGAAGTCTGCCGTGGTGATGCCAGGATGAAGATCAAGATTGATGCTGCGGGAAAGATTTAAGAGCCCCGCTTTGACAATCGTGACCGGCTTCCTTCGTCCTTCAATTCACTCCGCGTCAGGATTGTCGACAAGGCAGCCTGCACCATGGCATCCTTGGTAGTTGCCATGCACATCAAAGTTTGGCTCTCCCTGCCTGTCAAATTGCGGTCGGGTATCGATTGCCTGGTCAGGATTGTCGACCTTGCATCCCATGCCATGACAACCATTGTAGCTGCTATCGGGGCGGTAGTTACTCGTCGTGTGCCGTCGATTGTGATGATCGTCCGCCATCCCCTCGATCAGAGCGCCGAGAATAGCTCCGCCAACCACTGCGCCGACGTCATGACCGCGATGGTCATACATGCGGGCATTGGGATCAAAGCTGTCGCCACGTCCATGGTGGTAGCCGCCGACATCGGCGAAAATTCCGGAGCAACCTTGCGCGACCCAAATATATTTGCTGCGTGGATTGTAGCCCCAGGTCCGGTTCAAAATACAAGGACTTCCAGAAGTCTGATGAATGAGTTGCGGCTTGCTCAGCGGGCCCGCCCAGCATTCGCCATACTGATAGTGCCTCGATTGGCATTCGACGGTCGATTGTGCGCGGGCATCAGAGATCATCCACGATGAGCCGAGCGCGAGCAAAGCAATGAACATGTAACGTAGCATGTGAACCCCTCCGGAGTGGTCAACGACCGGTTGCGTCGGTGTCATCGAAATGGAATTTCTTCCGCCAGGTGTCAGTCGTTGATCGCGGTGATCTTGATGGTGTTGCCGTCTCCGACGCCGGAGAACCAGACCTCGCCATCACCGATTGAGATGCCTTGCCAATTGGCGAACAGCGTCGGGTAGGTCTGCTTGAGGACGGTCTGTTTGACCTTGGCGGTAACGATCTTGTCGTAATCCGTCACGAAATGCGCGGCGTCGTTTATCTTGATCGCCTTGCCGCCGATCCGGGCGCGGAAGGGATAATCGATCATCGACGCGACGGTCTGCTTGTCGCCGGCACTGACAGCCTTCTGCAGCTTGTCGAAGAACTGCTGATAGGTTGTGTGACTGCCGAACAGCGCGTCAAGGGTCTGGTTTGTTTCAGCGGCGGTCTGCGCTGCCGCTGGACCCGCAACGGCGGTACTCAATAGCGCGGCGGAAACCAGCATGAATAGAGAGCGCCTCATCATAGGTCCTTTCACTCGGTCCGTTCAATTGCCAACCCATCAGCCTGGATTTGTCCTTCGGACGTTCGCGCCCTGACTGATGCCGACGGCGAACGGGAAGACGAATGGCATGCCGTCACTGACGAGAACTGACATATAGACGCGTCCATTGAATTTTTTTATTTCAATACACGCAAAAGGTGTAAAAAAGAATACCTAAACGTCGATTATGACGGACAGAGATGACGGTTAAGGTATCCAAAACCTTATTCGCGAGTGATATCGATACGAGCAGCGACGCCTATGTCTTAAATTCTCCCTCTATGACGCCATATGGATAGAAGCAGAAATCTGCCGTCACCTGTGCCACCGGCGTGGGTATTGTCCAACGGCATCCGACAGCAAGCGTTGGCCTGTGCCTGTTCAATTCGCTTCACTTCACGATGACCTTTGCTCCCTTCGGCACCAGACTGTAGAGTTCGATCACATCCTCGTTGAGCATGCGAATGCACCCTGAGGACGCTTCAGTTCCTATGGTCCAGGGCTCTGAGGTGCCGTGGATACGATAAAGCGTATCCACGCCGTTCTTGTACAGATAGAGAGCTCGCGCGCCGAGCGGATTGTGCGTGCCGGGCCTGATCATGCGCGGCAGGTCGGGCGACTGGTTACGCATGTCGTCAGTCGGATGCCATGCGGGCCACTCCGCCTTACGCCCTACGCTGGCAATGCCCGACCAACTGTAACCGCTAGCCCCGACGGCGACACCATAGCGCCGCGCCATCCCATTGAGGCGGTATAGATAGAGGAACCTCTGCCGTGTATCGATCAACACCGTACCGGCAGGCAAGCGTTCCGGGGGCGTCACATCGACAGGCAGAAAGCGTTGGTCAAACTTGCTGCGATCGACGATGAAGACCTCATGCGGCTCCCTCGCGTAAGCGGCTTTCACGCGAACTAACTCTGTAGCCGTATTCGGGCTACCTTTTCCATCCGCCAGGCAACCGACAAGGAGCGCCGCCAGCGCCAATACAAAGCCCGACCGCACGAACTGGCGGATGCATTCCGGTCTTTCGTCTCTGCTCGAAACCGACCCGTTAATCGAACGGCCAAATGCTAGCGATCCAACTGGAGGAATGCGCACAGGCCGCTTACTCTTGGCTAGCTTCATCTACTGGCGAACCTTTTTCCTGGGCCCGCAACTGGTCGATGTGGATCGGCCGCTTTAGAGTTCGCTTTACTCGGTGAGTGTCATCCGCGACCGATTTCCCCGTCGGCGAAACACCCTGCAGATAGTGCTTCTGCCACTTCATCTCCTTGGTAAGCTCGTCGTTCATCTGCAGGCCGGCCGAAAACCGTCGACGTTCGCTATTCCAAACCTTATGTTCTTTATGGAACTCAGGATCGTCCTCCATCGGACGAATGACCGGCTGCACCTGCTCGATAGCGACACTTGGCATCATGGTGATGAAACAGAATGGCTCGCCCTTGGCAAAAGTGACAGACCCAGGGCGGGTGAAGCGCCAATTCATGGTGAAACTGAACGGCAGCCAGTTGGTTTCCACCAAGCCGTCCAGCGGCGCGATTCCGTCCTTCATCCGGTTGGGAGAGCCGCGAGCCCACACCATCCAGCCCGGCTCGGTGCGAAACACGTAACCCGGATGAAAGGTTACTATGCCGTGCCCGAAGGTCGAGCTGATGAATCGGTGCGTGACGTTCGGTTCGTTTACATGGAAGGCGATGTCTTTTGTAGTGTTGTATCCGTTCCAAGTAACAGTCACATTTATGGGGTTCAACAATTCCCATCCGCTGGCATTGGCGATTGAAAGCGGCGTGCAGCGGTAGGCGAAATGCTGGTCGGTCGCATCCATCCAGTCTCGCGTCCCCTCCGCGGCGACAAGCTCAGGCGGGTTCGGAGCCTGGATCATGCAGTCAAGACGAGGGCCGGTCATACTCTCCGCTATCCTCAAACGATTCGATTCTAAGTTGCTGATCACGTCGCCAACCGTAGCGGCATGACCAGGATAGAAGGAGGCACTATGGGCCTGCCGGTCCGGTAGGTCCCTCCGGTCCCACCGGCCCCACCGGTCCGGCAGGTCCCTCCGGTCCCGCAGGTCCGGCAGGTCCGCTAGGTCCCTCCGCACCGGGCGCGCCGGGAGGTCCAGACGCGCCGGTATCGCCGGGCGCTCCAGGTGTCCCGTCCGATCCGGGCAGTCCGACAGGCCCAGCAGGTCCGCCAGGTCCCTCCGCGCCGGGCGCGCCGGGAGGTCCAGACGCGCCGGGCACTCCAGGCGTACCAGCCTCGCCGGGTGCGCCAGGCGCCCCCGGCTGTCCCCAAACATTGGTGGAAGGCGTCGGCAAGTTGCCAACGTCTTTTACGATGTGCGATGGAAGGAAGTCGCCACGATCACGCTGAATCAAGGAACGACCTGGCTTGTCGGCATAATAATCGTTCTGACCATCCGTGACCGCGCACTCGAAATTCTGGTCCGGATCCTTGCAGAAGACTGTCTTCGGGGCGCTTCGATCGCCATTGGTGCCGAAGTGGAATCTCAAACCGGCCATCGCAGAAAAATCGCCGCTTGAGGAGACGTCGCTGTTCGTCAGATCGAAGCTGAAATCACTGTAGATAGAAGTCGCTATCCCGCTTCCGAACTCGGTCAGGTACTCGGCGCCGCCAACAAGTTGCGTTCTACCACCAAAGGCGTCGCGATGACGCAGGCCGCCATTAACCTTGAAGTTATCCGTAGGATAGTACCCGACCCTGCCTTCGGCGAACGGGCTGACGTCCTCTTCAAGTGAATTCCATTCTATACCGGCAAGTCCCTCAAGCGTGACCCGGCCCAGATAGTACTGGCCTTCAACGCCGAGCTTGCCTTCGACATAACCGTTTTCAAGAACTCCACCATCATCGTAACCACCTCCGCCGTGAAGGTAGCTTCCATACAGACCCAGCGCCCCAACTTTCGGATCACGGCGGAACAGATGCGCGGCGGCACCTGTGAAGTTACTGTTTGGCGTCACGCCACCAATCGCATCGACCTGGAAGCCGTATTTTTCACCGAGCGGGAGCGCCACGGAACCGTCGGTAAAGGCATACGGGTCGTTACCGTTGGTTCCCGCGCCGAATCCGACACGCACATTGGGCGCGGCAACGGCACGAGTGTCGGATTGCGGATTTGACAGGTACATGCGCCTCTCAACCGAGGATAGCGCAGCCATCTCGCGACTCTGGGCCACCGAACCCCTGAGGGTGGCCAGTTCTTCTTTAACCTGAGCAGTCTCGGCGTAGGCGGCCTCAAGTTTGCGCGCCATCTGCTTCTGATTTCGCTGCAGGTCCAAAATCATCTGATAGAGTTGTTCGTTGCTTGGCGCCCCGGCTAGCGCGGGGGTAATCGCGACATAGATGGATGCGAACGTTAGAATAGAACAACTGGCAAATAAAATTCTCTTATGCTGCCGCATCCCGCACCCCTTCTGCGCACCGCCGCCCTCGTTATCTACCTCGCCATGCGCACGATACATTCCTATTCGATTATGCATAGAATGCGAGCCATCTAACGAATGCGGATTTATCCAACCCTTTCCTTGAAGTAATTAATCTCGCGATTATTCACAATCGCAGTAACTGTCATATCCTTACACTTACTGTCAGTCGCTTGAGGATGCTTCTCGAATTCCTTCCCTGTCATCTTCCAAATTGATGAGATCGGCAATCTTCTCTCTGGACAGGGTCGGCACGATCATTCTAATCGGGGAAGGCGAAGCCTGACCCGCGAATTGCGTGCAAGGGGAGAAGCATGTCGGATTTCTTGGCTCTTCGACGCAGCCGGCTCACGATGGTGTCCAGGTGGGCATAGTTGAAGTCATAGATGTCTGCGCCCATGGCTTCGACGAGCGCGCGGCGATCGACGGTCTTGCCACGCTCACTGAACAAGCGTTCCAAAAAGTGCCGTTCCGAGGTGGTCAAGCGAAGGCGATGGCCCATGCCGTCGGTAAGCACCCAGCCGCCTTCCTCGAGGGCCCATCGTGGGGCCGGAGACGACGAAGGGGCGCGGCGCCTGTTGAGACGTTCATTGACCGCCATCACCGTGGCAGCAAGCTCCCGAACATCAATGGGTTTGACGAGGTAAGCGTCAGCGCCCGCTTCAAGACCATTGAGCCGGTCGTCGATGGAACTCCGGGCCGTCGCCATGACGATCCCGACCGATTGTAAGGCCCGCAAATGGGTAGCTATGGAAAGGCCGTCTTCGCCCTCCAGGCCAATGTCGAGAATGACGATTTCAGCCGGCTTGGCGGCACAGGCTCGGTAGAGGGCGGCAGCATTGTGGAATCCATGTACGTTCAGGCCCAATCTGGATAGTCCGAAGACCATCTCCTCGCGGAAATCCCTGTCGTCATCGACAAGATAAACAAGGGGGGAGATCACGATAACGCCATGCTTGTAGCCTTCTCCGATCATCTACGGACCCCATGCAGCAATCTGATACCATTCGATTTCATTTATTCGCCGCATTGTCTATATTGTTTGTGTGTCTTGTTTATCATAGAGTCTGGGCTAATAAGTCTCTTCCACATGGGATACGCATCCGAAATTCTGAGGTCTCTAGAGCCGAAAACCATACACCTCATTTGGGGTATTATCGTTTGCTTATACAGTATAGTGCTGATATTATTTTTATCTAGACTGTTTGATTTTCACCGCCAATTGATCTGGGCGTGGCGCATCTCCCAGGGCGTTGTACTGCTCAATGGCATCGCCTTGGCTTTTGCGATTGTGGGACGCTACGGCGACGTCGGGTTTTTCGTATCGCGACTGCAGCAGCTGTCTCTCATCTTCATTTCGCTGCTGGTGCTCTATCTGCTCATTGTGCGGCGACGGTATCAATATCTGCTGTCGGCGATTGCATTTTTGAGCGTAATCTCTGTCATGCTGGTGATGCAGATGATGTATACTGGGGCCAACCCGTTCCAACTGGATGGCTCTTTGTCCAGATTCTTGGCCGGCGGGACCGTGATTCACCTGGCGTTGCTCAGCGCGGCCGTCGCGAAGAGAACGCGGCTTGCCGAGCGCAGCTTGAGCGAGGAAAAGGACCGCGTCATCGCAGTGTCGCGCTTGGCCGAGCAGGAGCTGACTATCAAGGTGCGCGAAAGGACCGCTGAGCTTGGGGAAAGAAACACCTCGCTCATGGTGGAAGTGGATCGACGTCACCTGCTTGAACTCAAGCTCAGGCAGGCTCTGGACACCGCCAACGATGCTCTGGCTCAGCAGCGGGACTTTGTGGCCTTGGTATCTCATGAGTTTCGCGGCCCGTTGGCCGTCATCTCTGCCGCCGCCGACAATCTGTCATCTTCTGCAGGTGAAAGCGCCGACAATATCAAGTTGCGCACCACAAGGATCCGCCAGACCGTCAAAAGGATGTCATCGCTGATTGAAAACGTCCTAGCCTTCGACCGGCTCAATGGCGGGCACGAAACTCTTCCCAGGATCAAGATGTTCGACCTGAATGAGGTTTTGCGCGCCGCCGAAGCGGGATTGGATGATGCTGCGGCCGGACGTGTTAGCTTCACTCACGGCGATGAAGTGATTGTGAAAGGTGACCGCAACCTGCTGGAGATTGTGATACAAAATCTGATCCAGAACGCCCTGAAATACTCATCGGTGACCAGCTCTGTGACGATCCGGCTGTCGACTGAGCAGGGCGTGGCGTTTGTACACGTGGCGGATCAGGGCTCTGGCGTAGCGCCCGACGACCACGAGTTCATATTCATGAGGTACTATCGCGCCGCGGGCCAACTGGTAAACGGCTCCGGTTTAGGGCTCTACATTTCACGCGAGATCGCCCGGCAGCATGGCGGCGGTCTCATACTGGCCGCCAGCGACGTCAACGGGTCGACATTCCGCCTCTCACTGCCCGTCGAGCGGAACTGGCCTGCCCCTGAAAAGTGATCCCCCTGACATATGGCCTTTGGGCCGAACCAGGACTGAAGAAAATGGCCGGAAAGAGACACAGTTGCGGCCGCTCATTGTCTACCGTTAACCTCCGGCAAATCTTGCGGATCTGGTAGAGAGGCGGCGATAGAGCCGCTCGAGCCGGGACACTCTGGCCTTCGCGGAGGCCGTAAAGCTTCGGCGATGGGCAGGCCCATTCGGCATCTCCGCACATCGCTTCTGTCCGCAAGCGCAGCCATGCCGCCGTGAATTTACCAGCCGGTTTAGCCCAAATGGGGAAGAGGCCCGGCCCACGATCTCGTAACGGTTGGTTCGCCGAACCCAGTTAGGAGACCACGATGCGCAAAGCCTCTCTCGCCATCGCAGCTTTCTTCAGCCTTGCCACTGTTGCATCGGCATGCGTGTCGATGGACGGCAACGTCGTCGTGAACAACTGCAATTATCGCGTCATGGGAAATTACAAAGGCTCGGATGGCAGTTGGGGTGGCTTCGGACCCATCCGCGCGGGCGGTCGTGAGGCAACTTTCAAAAGACGCGATGCCGGCTGGGACATCAGCTATTGCAACTACGATTCCTGGGTGGCAGGCACATGTCGGCCGAAGGATCCCAGGCAGATGTAAGCTTTCAAGCATGTCACTTCGCGCGCTTGGCTCTTTGCCGACGATGTGGCCGGCATCGAACGCCTGCCACTCTGTCGGCGCACGATAAATCCGTTACTGCTCCTTCTTGAACAGGTCCTGGAAGATCAGCTGGCCCCAAGTGCGGCCGCGTGCGTGCACCAGCGTGCCGCCCTCGTTGAGCTTCCCCAGCTTGACCGGTGCGAACCCGAGTTGTCTGGCCAAGGCCGCCACGGGAGCGATCGCGTCCTCGTCGTCGCTCGACAGAAAGACGACCCGGTGCCCGCCCTCGACGATCGGATCGGCAGCCAGGGTGGCCGCAATCAGGTGATTGAAGCCTTTGACGAGCTTGGCGCCGGTGAACGCCTTCGCGACGAAGGCGGAGGACGGCAGACCGTCCAGCTCTTCGGGGACTGGAAACACGTTCGTCGCGTCGATGATCGTCTTGCCTTCCCAGCTTGGCAGCGCCTTCGCGACATCCGGGTGCGATTCAAAGCGGACAGCCAAAAAGATGATGTCCGCCTTGACGGCGTCCGCCAGTGTTTTCGGGATGATCGTGGGTCCGATCGCGGCCGCGTCGGATGCAAAGCTTTCCGGGTCGCGCGTGGTTGCCACGGACACTTCGAGGCCCTTGCGGGCAAATGCCTTGGCAAGAGCCTGGCCGATCTTGCCGAAGCCGATAATTGCGTAGCTCATGTATACTCTCCTTCAGTTTACCAGGCCCTGCGGGCTCGGGATATCGAATGGAATGAACGGCGGGGCGTAGCGGGTCAGATTTGCGCCAAGCCCCCGTCGACGGCGACCTCGCTGGCAGTCATGAAGCTGCTGTCGGGCGACGCGAGAAACGCAGCCGCCGCCCCGATCTCCGCTGGATCGGCCATACGCTGAAGCGGATTCATCGAGGCGAAGACCTTCAAGCCCTCCTCGCCTATCGCTGCCTTCGCGAGTTCGGTCGCCGTCGGCCCGGGCGACAGCACGTTTACCCGGATGCCGGTGCCTTTCAAGTCTTCCGCCCAGGTCCGCGCGAGGTTGCGCACGGCCGCCTTGCTCGCGCTATAGACGCTGAATGCGGGCGCGCCCGTGGTGCCGGCGCTCGATCCGGTCAGGATAATCGAACCGCCCTCGCCCATCAGCGGCAGCGCCTTCTGGACCGTGAAGATCGTACCCTTCACATTGGTGTTGAAGGTCTCGTCAATGTGCCCGGCGGTGAGCTTGCCGAGCGGAAGCAGGCTTCCCACCCCGGCGTTGGCGAAGATGATGTCGAGGGCTCCGCGCTCGGCCTTCACCGCCGCGTAGAGCCGATCGAGGTCGGCCTCATCCGAGACCGAGCCCTTCACCGCGCGGGCATTGGGCCCGAGCTCGGCCACAGCGGCGTCTAGCGCTTCCTGCCGGCGGCCGAAGATGAAGACGAAGGCGCCCTCCTCGATGAAGCGCTTTGCAGCGGCGAGGCCGATGCCGGTGGCACCACCCGTTATAACCGCAACCTTACCATCCAGTTTTCCCATGACTTAATCCTTCCAGGCTCTGTCTTTGGTCGTTCGGGGACGCCCCGAGAACCTCTAGATGGGCCCGCCGGGGTCGCGCGGTGAGTGCGGAAGCGCGCACATCGGTGGTGCAGAATCGATCCGCTTTCAGGATTGACGCCAGCCCGCGACGATCCGTGTCCGCCGTTCGGAATAGCGTCGCCCTTGTCGACACAAGCCACGATATCCCGCCCCTACTGCTGTAGGATGTGTTAGATACGGGCTTTGGAAGGCGCACCGCGCGGTGCCGGATTGCACCATGATCGACTGGGATGACGTTCGCTACTTTCTAGCCGTCGCACGCGGAGGCTCGGTGCGGGCTGCCGGCGCGCAGCTCGGGGTGAATCACTCGACCGTGCTGCGACGCATCGCACAGCTTGAGGAACGCCTCGGGGCGCAAATGTTCGAAAAGCGGCCTTCGGGCTACCGCCTGACCGCTGCGGGCGAGGAGGTCCTCGAGCTCGCGAACCAGATGGAAGCGTCGTCGCACCAGCTGGAGACGCGCGTCTTCGGGCGCGACCAGAGCGTACGCGGACTTCTGCGGGTGACGCTGGCACCGCCCCTCGCGACGCACCTGCTCATGCCGGACTTCGCCGATTTCGCGCACCTGCATCCAGACATCGAGATGGAAATCTTGTCGTCCGGCGAGCTGGCAAATCTGACCAACCGAGAGGCCGACGTGGCGATCCGCGTCGTCTACGACCGCAAAAACCTGCCGCTCAATCTTCACGGACTGAAGGGAGCGGAGGTGTTTGGCGGCGTCTACATGTCCCGCGATCGCCTGGCCGCGTGGCGTGCGGGCGCACCTGATCCCATCCGGTGGATCGTCATAAGCGTTCATGGAATTCCAGAGTGGGCCAGCGCGGGTGAGGTTGGCACCACGGGAGTTCCATTCAGGATCACGGACGCCGAGGCGCAGATCGTTGCCGTACGGCAAGGTCTCGGGATCACGACACTGCCGTGCTTCGTCGGAGATGCCGACCCCCTGCTGGTGAGGGTGCCGGGCACCGACCTGCACCTGTACGGAACGCTCTGGCTTCTCACGCATGGGGAGACACGCAAGACGAAGCGCGTGCGGCTCTTCACTGAGTTCGTATCCCGCAGGCTCGCCGCCTACGCTCCGCTTCTCGCGGGACTGTCCACATCGCGCGACTGACGCCCGGCGGGTCGCCCGCGACGCTTGCAGTGGATAGGTGCCTGCAAGCGGACAGCGGCATCTATTGCGGTTGCAAATGCTCGGCCATGAAGTCGATGCACGCCTCAGTCTGGGCCTGATCTGTCGACCGGCCGGCCAGAAAACGTTGAACTAATCGGTCCCTGGGGGGCATGGGCGGTGGAGGAATGGGCGGCGGCGGCACAGGAGGTTTCGGAACGGATGCCTTCTCCGAAGATCCCTCTGCTTCACGGCGCGTGACCAGTCGCTGATCTGACCTCAGGCCGCCTCACCCGACCGGTGCTCGGCAATCGCACTCAGAAAAACCTGGCCGAATTCCTTGAGCTTTGCCGCCCCAACCCCATTCACTTCGGCGAAGGCGTCGAGGTCGTGCGGGCGGCGCTCGGCCATGTCGATCAGCGTACGATCCGAGAACACCACATAGGCCGGCACCTGGCGCTCCTTGGCGAGCCGCAGGCGCAAGGATTTGAGCGCGGCCAGTAGCCCGGTGTCCACAGCCGACTGCCCGAGATCCTGCCCCGAGCGCATCTTGCCGCGCAAGGCGCGGCTGCGTACCTCGACACGATAATGGAACGGCACCTCGCCACGGCCAAGCGCATGACCCTTTTCGGCGATGGCGAGGCCGCCATGGCCGGCCGGATCCGGCATCAGGAACCCGCCGGCGACGAGTTGCCGGATCAGCGATAGCCAGAAATCCTTCTTGTGCGCCAGACCACTGCCGAAACTCGTGAGCCTCTGGTGGTTCCTGGCAAGCACCTTCTCGGTTTCATGGCCGAGCAGGATGTCGATGACATGACCGGCACCGAAACGCTCACCGCTCTGGGCGATCGCCGTCAGGATGATCCGAGCCTCGGCTCCGCCATCGGCGCGCGGTGCCTGGTCGAGGCAGGTGTCGCAATTGCCGCAGGGCTGCGCTTCCTCGCCGAAATAGCCGAGCAGCACCTGGCGGCGGCACTGCGCCGTCTCGCAATAGCCTATCAGCGTGTCGAGCCGGCCATGCGAGCGCCTCTTGTGCTCGGGCGGCGCATCCTCGTCGTCGATGAACAACCTGCGCATGCGGATATCGCCCAGGCCGAACAGCATATGCGCCTCGGCGTCCCGCCCATCGCGGCCGGCGCGGCCTATCTCCTGGTAGTAGGCCTCCAGGCTGCCCGGCATGTCGGTGTGGAAGACATAGGCGACGTCAGGCTTGTCGATGCCCATGCCGAAGGCGATGGTCGCCACCATGACGACGCCGGACAAGGTCATGAAGCTGTTCTGGTTGGCGTCACGCGCCTCCTTGCTCATGCCGGCGTGATAAGCGAGCGCGGTGACGCCGTTCTTCTCGAGGAAGGCCGCCATCTCCTCCGTCTTCTTGCGCGACAGGCAATAGACGATGCCGCTGCGGCCGGGATGGCGCTCGACGAAGCGCAGCAATTGGCGCTTGCTGTCCTGCTTGGCCTCGATGGCAAGCTTGATGTTCGGCCGGTCGAAGCCCAGCACCAGGGTCTCGACGCGCTCGGCAAACAGCCGGGATTCGATGTCGGTGCGCGTGCCTTCGTCCGCCGTTGCCGTCAGCGCGATGATCGGCACGCTGGGAAAGATGCCGCGCAGACGCGACAGGTCCTCGTATTCGCGCCGGAATGCCGGCCCCCATTGCGAGATACAATGCGCCTCGTCGACGGCGATCAGGCTGATATCGAGCCTGGCCAGCGCCTCGAGCATGCGCTCGGTCATCAACCGCTCCGGCGCGAGATAGAGCAGGCGCGTCTGGCCCGAGGCGACGCGACGCCATGCGGCAATATTGGCATCGCGGTCGATCGAGGAATTGATCGTATCGGCGGCCACGCCGGCAAGCCGCAAGGCGGCGACCTGATCCTGCATCAGCGCCACCAGCGGCGAAACGACAATGGTGAGCCCGCCCAGGACAAGCGCCGGCACCTGGTAGCAGAGCGATTTGCCGGCACCAGTCGGCATGACAGCCAGCACATGACGCCCGGCCAGCAACGCGTCCATGACATCGGCCTGCCCGGGGCGAAAATCATCGAAGCCGAACACGTCCTTCAGCACGCGCCGCTTGGGATCCAGCTCTTCTGTCGCGAGGGCCGCCGGTGCCTGCATCACCGCGCGTCCACGGTCGGCGTGCTTATTGGCATGTCATAGCCGAACTCGGCGCAGAAACGCTGGACGCGGGCGAGAAATGCCGGGGGCAGGCCGCCGAGATAGGTCCTGAATTCTTCATTCCGTTCCCATTTTCTCAACGAAGCCACCCGGATCGGATTGTCCGGGTCCTCGCTGAAACGAATGCGCGGTGTCAGTCCGAATGACTGCGCGATTCTGTCCTGCTGCGCATCGGGCGCGCCGATCATGTCTTCGTAGCGGACGAAAAGGATCTGCCGGTGCGGTTGTGCCTTCTTCAGCCGGATCAGCGCGTCGTATTCGGTCAGCCAGCGTTGCGGCGTGACGTGGAACCGACGCTGGTTGCGTGTTTGCGGATGCGAACTTGTCAGCGTGTCGAATGGATGGCGCGCGCAATAGATCAAGCCGATGGAGGTCGGTAGCTTCGCCAGATGCGCAAAACCGCGCGCATCGCGCTTGACGACGAGGTTCGATTCCGGCCGGTCCAACATGTCCAGCATTGCGTATCGCGCTTCGGGCGGATGGACGAAAATGTCCTCGAAACACCTCATCAGCCGCTGTGTCAGCGTCGTCCCGCTGCGTGCGCAGCCCGAAATGAAAATTCTGTTGGCGGGCGTCGCGCGTGCATATGTGCGTCTTTGCATGCGCTGTCTCAGAGACAGCGGCACGAACCGCAGAAACTCCCGCACAACCCTTCGCGCAGCCGCTCCAAACGCAGCCTCAAGCCTGTGAGCGCCCTTCATCCGCAATTCCGCTGGGCCGCGCGGCGCGGAACGCGCCGCTTGGGGTCCATGGCCAAGATGCTCGTCGCCGACATCAGCATCAGGCGGACACCGGGCTGGAATTTCGTAGACTGGAGAGGATGTGGAAACCGGTCAAGACGACTCTCTGGCGTGACGCTTTGGAGTAGCGCAGCCGTCATCCAACCACAACGCCCCCTTTGCAGGAACCTGTCGTTGATGCGGCCATCGGCGCCTGCCAGCCGGATGCCGTGCACATCCGAAAGCGGCTTCCCCTAGGACACCTGCACCCCCGCTGGATTCCGCCACGCACCACGATGTAAGCTCCGTCCGGCAAGCCAGGGAGGGCGTGATGCTGCAGACCAGACAGAATGTTCTCGGCGAGCGGTTCCACCTGCAGCGCGCCGCCTTCGAGGCGCAGCCTTTCCCCAACTTTGACGTTCGCAAGGATCGCCTCAAACGCCTGCTCGCGCTGACCGAGCGGCATGAAGCCGACATCTGCACCGCCATCGACACCGACTTTGGCGGCCGTTCCGCGCATGAGACGCGTCTTGCGGAACTGTTCGTCGTACGTGCCGGCATCCGCCACGCGCTGTCGCACCTCAGGGGCTGGATGCGCGAACGCCGCGTTGCCACCACCATGCCGTTCCTGCCCGGCAGAAATCGCCTCATCCCGCAGCCGCTCGGTGTCATCGGCATCGTGTCGCCCTGGAATTATCCTTTCCAGCTCGCCGTCGCGCCGGTCATCGCGGCACTCGCGGCCGGCAATCACGTGCTCATAAAACCTTCCGAATTGACGCCGGCTTTTTCGGCGTTGCTGGCCAAACTTGTTGCCGAGCATTTCGCACCCGATGAGCTCAGCGTCATCAGCGGCGACGCGGAGATGGGAAAGGCCTTCGTATCGATGCCTTTCGATCATTTGCTGTTCACCGGCTCGACCGCGGTCGGACGCCAGGTCGCGATCGCCGCGGCCGCCAACCTGACCCCGGTCACGCTCGAACTCGGCGGCAAGTCGCCGGCAATCTTCGATCCGTCATGCGACCTCGACGCGGCAGTATCGAGCATTGCCTACGGCAAGCTGTTGAATGCCGGGCAGACCTGTATCGCGCCGGATTACCTTCTGGTGCCGAAGGGGCAAGCAGGCACGGTCGCTGCCAGGCTCGCAACGGCGATCGCTAAGCTCTACCCGACTCTACGCGACAACCCCGACTATACCGCCATCATCAGCGATCGGCACCACCAGCGCCTGCGCGACATGGTCACTGAAGCGCGTGACGCCGGCGCCGATGTCACCGAAATCAACCCGGCCGGCGAGGAACTTGACGCCAATAGCGGGAAGTTGCTGCCGACCCTGGTCCGCAATGCCGGCGCAAACCTGCGGCTGATGCGCGAAGAGATCTTTGGGCCGGTGCTGCCCATCGTAGAATACACCGGGATCGACGAGGCGATCGCCCATGTGAACGGGGCCGACCGCCCGCTGGCACTCTACTGGTTCGGCCGCGACAGCGGCAACCGTCAACGCATCCTGCGCGAGACAATTGCCGGCGGCGTCACCGTCAACGACTGCATGCTGCATCTGGTACAGGAAAACCAGCCCTTCGGCGGCGTCGGCGCCAGCGGCATGGGCGCCTATCACGGCGAATGGGGATTTCGCACCTTCAGCAAGGAGAAACGGGTTTTCATGCAGTCGCGGCTGAGCGCGGGAAGCCTGCTGCGCCCGCCCTACGGCAAGACGTTCGAACGGCTTTTCAGCCTCCTGCGGCACATCACCTGACCGACCGAGCTACGCAGCCCCGGTGCATTAAGACTATCTTCACCACGGTGCGGCAGGGTCCTCATCCTGCGGTGATGTCTTGAGTACCGCGGCGCCACAAGCGCCCAGGCAACAGACCCGCGCCTCTTTCTGGGGTGCGGGTCATTCCCGCTCGATCTCTTACCCCTCGTTAGAGCAATTCCAGGAAAAGTGTGAAGCGGTTTTCCGTCTAGAATTGCGTCAAAACAAAGAGTTAGAGCAGCTCGCCGTTTCCGTGAAACGGTGAAATGCTCTAGCCGAGGAAATCGGCCCGGTGCGGCGCAAAGCTGTCGACCAGCCGCCCCGCTTCGAGCGCCTTGACCCCGTGCACCAGGCCCGACGGCACGATGAAACTCCCGCCCGTCCCAACGATCTCGCTCCGGCCGTCGATGGTCACCTCGAAGCGGCCCTCGGCGACGTAACTTGCCTGGACGTGCGGGTGCGAATGCAGGGCGCCGACGCCACCCTTGTCGAAGCCGAATTCGACCAGCATCAACTCGTCAGTGTGCAGGAGAATGCGGCGCCTGTTGCCGTCCGGTGTCGCCGTCCAGGCGCCCTCGCCGGCATGCGCGAAGATCTTTGCGGTCATCGTCGTCTCCTCAGAGCAATTCCAGGAAAAGTGTGAAACGGTTTCCGTTCGGAATTGCGTCAAAACCTAGCGTGCCAGCCAGCCACCATCCACCGGCACCACCGCGCCATGCATGTAGTTCGACGCCGGCGCCAGCAGGAAGACGGCGGCATCGCCAATGTCGCCCGCCTCGCCCCAGCGGCCGGCCGGGATGCGCGCCAGGATAGCGGCGCTGCGGTCGGGATCGGCGCGCAGCGCCTGCGTGTTGTTGGTTTCGATATAGCCTGGCGCGACAGCGTTGACGTTGATGCCTTTTTGCGCCCATTCGCAGGCAAGCAGCCGGGTGATGCCGAGCACGCCATGCTTCGAGGCGGTGTAGGACGCCACGCGAATGCCGCCCTGAAAGCTCAGCACGGAGGCAATGTTGACGATCTTGCCTTTCCGCTCAGCGGCCAAGGCACGCCTGGCAAAGCTTTGGCAGAGCAAAAAAACCGTCTTCAGATTGACGTCCATGACGTCGTCCCAATCGGCCTCGCTGAGATCGACGGCATCGGCGCGCCGGATGATGCCGGCATTGTTGACCAGCCCGTCGAGCGGGCCGCTTTCGTCCCAGACGCGGTCGAGCAAGGGGCCGGCGGCTGACGTGTCGGCAAGATCGGCGCTCACCGCCTCGAATTGCCCGCCCATCGTTGCGATCTTTCTGGCCGTATCGTCCATCGACGAGCGACCGACGCCGATCACCGTGCCGCCGGCGCGTGCGATCGATACGGCGATGCCCTGGCCGATGCCGGTGTTGGCGCCGGTGACCAGGATACGTTTTCCGGCAAGGCTGAAGGGGTCGCTCACCGCAGATCGCCCAACGCCACCGGGTCGACATCGGTGTAGTCGACATTGTCGCCGGCCATCGCCCAGATGAACGCATAATTGGAAGTGCCGGCGCCGGAGTGGATCGACCAACCCGGCGACAGCACGGCCTCTTCGTTGGCCATGACGATATGGCGCGTTTCGTCCGGCTCGCCCATGAAGTGGAAGACGCGCGCCGTCTCGGCCAGGTCGAAATAGAGATAGGCCTCCATGCGCCGGTCATGCACATGGCAAGGCATGGTGTTCCAGATAGAGCCCGGCGCCAGCTGGGTCATGCCGACCACCAGCTGGCAGGTCTTTGCGCCATCGGCATGGATGAACTGGAAGATCGAACGCTCGTTGCAGGCATCCTTGCTGCCGAGATCGAGGCGCTTGGCGTCACTGAGGCGGATCAGCCGGCTGGGATGAGCCAGATGCGCCGGCGCACTGAGCAGATAGAACTTCGCCGGCGCCCCCTCATCCGCTGAGGCGAAGGACACATCCTGTGTGCCCATGCCGAGATAGAGCATGTCGCGCGCCTGCAATTCATGAGGTTGGCCGCCGGTCGTGATGACGCCCACGCCACCGATGTTGACGGCGATCAACTCGCGCCGGTCGAGGAAACCTTTGGTGCCGGTCGGCTTGATCGCCTCCAGTTGGAGCGGCGAGCCTATCGGCACGGCGCCGCCGACGATCATGCGGTCGTAGTGGGTGTAGGTCAGGCTGATGCGGCCGGACTGGAACAGGCCGTCAATGTGGAAATTGTGACGGAGTTCATCGGTTCCCATCGCCGCGGCGGCAACCGGGTCTATGGCAAAGCGGGATGTGTAATCGGTATGGCTCTGGCTCATTTTCGTCCTGACTTGAAATGGGTCATTCGCCGGCGGCGGCCCTGACCGAACTGGCATAGAAAGCCTGCCGCGCATGCAGGCGTTCGCGGTAGCGCTGCTGGCTGGCTGTGAGGTGCGCGCGCATTGCCTCGCGCGCCGCTTCGGCATCGCCCGATGTGATCGCATTGAGGATCACCAGATGTTCGCGCTGCAGCCCGCGCTGGTAGTTGTCGGATTGCGCCAGTTCGGTCGACCAGGGCGAGGTCACGTCGCACGGAATGGCGCGCCGGCCGAGCACGTCGAGCATCTCGACATAGAACGGGTTGTTGGTCGCGCTGGCGATGGCGCGGTGGAAGGCGAGGTCGGCCGGGCCGGTCGGCTCGCTGGCAAGCAGCAGCCGCTCGAATTCGAAGAAGGCTTCCTGGATCGCCGCCTCCTGCGCGGCGTTGCGGCGAATAGCGGCGATCCCGGCCGACTCGATCTCGATTGCCAAGCGTACCTCGAGCACGTTGAGCGCGATCGAATCCTTGGCTCCCATGTCGGCGGCAAGCGCTCCGAACATCGTCGAGATATGCTCGGTGACGAAGACGCCGGCGCCTTGACGCGACTCGACCAGGCCGTCGGCGGCAAGCTTGGCCAGCGCCTCGCGGATGACGGTGCGGCTGACGCCGAAGGTCTCGGTCAGCTGGCCCTCGGTCGGCAATTTGTGGCCAGGCAGGATTTCGCCCGCCTGCAGCTGCTTGCGGATCGCCGCAACGACGGTCTCCGACAGCTTGGGTTTTCTCTCGACCCTGAGATCGGCGGATGCAGCGGACACGTGATGGTCTCCTAAAGCAATTCCAGGAAAAATGTGAAACGGTTTCCGTCCGGAATTGCGTCAAAACAAAGGGTTAGAGCAGTTCGCCGTTCCCGTGAACTGCTCTAGTGGAACAGGTGCGGCAACCACAACGAAATTTCCGGCACGTAGGTGACAAGCATCAACACAGCGAAAGCCGCCCCATAGAATGGCCAGATCGAACGCATCGCCGTCCAGATCGGGATCCGGCCGATCGCACAGCTGACGAACAGCACTGCCCCCACCGGCGGTGTGCACAAGCCGATGCCGAGATTGAGAATGAGGATCACGCCGAAATGCACCGGATCGACGCCGTAGGCCATGACCACCGGCAGGAAGATCGGCGTGGTGATGATGATCAGCGGCGACATGTCCATGAACGTGCCGAGGATGAGAAGCACGACGTTGATCAACAGCAAGATGACCAGCTTGTTGTCGGATACGGACTGCAGGAAGGCGACCAGAGCGGCCGGCACCCGGAGATAGGCCAGCAGCCAGCCAAAGGCGGCGGCGCAGCCGATGATCATCAGCACCATTGCGGTTGTGCGCACGGCAGCGGTGGTCGCGGTGACGAAGTCGTTCCAGCTCATGGAGCGATAGATCAGCAGGGTCACCAGGAAAGCATAGACGATGGCGATGCAGGAGCTTTCGGTGGCGGTGAAGACGCCGGAGCGAACGCCGCCGAAGATGATGCCGATCAGGATCAGCCCGGGAATTGCGGCAACGAGCAATTGCAGCGCCCTGCCGAAGCCGGCGAACGGCTCGGTCGGATAGGCGCGGCGGCTGGCGACCCAATAGGCCGTGACCATCAGAGATAGCGCCAGCAGCAGGCCCGGTATGATGCCGGCGGTGAACAGATCAGCGATCGAGATCCGGCCGCCGGCCGAAATCGAATAGATGATCATGTTGTGCGAAGGCGGTATCAGCAGCGCAATGATGGCGCCGACCGAAGTGATGTTGACAGCATAATCGACGCCGTAGCCGCGCGCCTTCATCTGCGGGATCATCAGCCCGCCGACCGCCGAGGCATCGGCCACCGCCGAGCCGGAAATGCCGCCGAACATGGTCGAGGCGGCGATGTTGACCTGGCCGAGCCCGCCTCTCAGGTGGCCGACCAACGCCCCGGCGAGCGCAACAAGGCGAGCGGCAATGCCGCCGCGCACCATCAGGTCACCGGCGAAGATGAAGAACGGGATGGCCATCAGCGAAAACACGCTGACACCGGAGTTGAGGCGCTGGAACACCACCAGCGGCGGCAGCCCCAGCACCAGAACCGTGGCGAAGCTGGCGACACCGAGGCAGAAGGCGATCGGTGTGCCGATGATCAGAAGAAAGACGAAGGTGCCGAACAGAACCGTCAATGCCATCTAGAGACCCTCCTCGCCCGTGGCGTACTGATCGGCATCGACCGGCAGTCCGGCAAACCGCCCGGCAAGCCGCTCGAGCGAAAACAGGCAGACAAGCGCGCCGCCCAGGATGACCGGCAGGAAACTGACGCCGCCCGGGAAAGCGAGAGACGGCATCACCGTGTTCCATGTCAGCCGGGTGAGCTGGGCGCCGTAGACGATCATGCCGAGACCGAAGGCGAGCACGACGACATCCGAAATGCTGCGCAGTACCGCCTTTGCGGCGGGCGGCAGGAAATAGAGCAGCACATCGAAGCCCAGATGCGTGCGTTCGCGGACACCGACGGCCGCGCCCAAAAAGATGAACCACCCCATCAAAATCACCGAGAAGGGTTCCGTCCAGCTTGGCGAACTGTTGAGCACATAGCGTGAGAACACCTGCCAGAAGATGATCACCGTCATCAGCGTCAGGCCGATGCCGCTGACCCACAGCGCAAGCCTCGCCAGCCGTGACAGCAGCCGTTCTATTGCCAGCCAGAATGGTTTCATATGCGCGCTTCCCACTGGACGGTGGCGCGCAAGCTCGCGCCACCATTGCCGCGAACGGATTATTTGGTCGCCTGGATGCGCGCGGCGAGATCTTTCAACTCGGGGGTCGAGAGATATTTCTCGTAGACCGGCTTCATCGCATCGATCAGCGGCTGCTTGTCGATCTCACTGACCTTGACGCCGGCTTTCTCGACGATGTCGCGCGACTTCTTCTCCTGCGCGTCCCACAATTCACGCATCTTGACGACGCTGTCCTTGGCCGCCTGCCGCACGATCGCCTGGTCTTCCGGGGCGAGCTTGTCCCAGCTCGCCTTCGACATCACCAGAACCTCGGGCACGATCTGGTGCTGGTCGAGCGTGTAATGCTTGGCGACCTCGAAATGCTTGGCGGATTCGAAGCTCGGCCAGTTGTTCTCGGCGCCGTCGATGACGCCTGTCTGCAAAGCCGAATAGACCTCGCCATAGGCCATCGGCGTGGCGTTGGCGCCCAACGCATTGACCATGTCGACGAACACGTCGGACTGGATGACGCGGAACTTCATGCCCTTCATGTCGGCCATCGAGGTGATGTCCTTCTTGGTGTTGTAGAAGGAGCGTGCCCCGGAATCGTAGAAGGCGAGACCGACAAGGTCGTGAGTCTCAAAGGCTTTCAGGATCTCGTCCCCGATCGGCCCGTCCATGACATGGCGCATATGCTCGACGGAGCGGAACATGTAGGGCAGCGACGGCACCGCGGTTTGCGGAACGATGCCGTTGAACGGCCCCATCGAGACGCGGTTGAGATCGATGACGCCGGTCTGCGTCTGCTCGATCGTGTCCTTCTCCTCGCCGAGCTGCGCCGAATGATAGACCTCGACCGAATAGCGGCCATTGGTGCGCTGCTTGATCAGCTCGCCCATATATTTGACCGCTTCGACGGTTGGATAGCCGTCGGGATGGGTATCGGACGACCGCAGCACGGTTTCGGCGTTGGCGATGCCGACCAGCAACGAGCCGAAAACGAATGTAACTGCCGTCAATTTCGAAAGATGCAACATGACTTCCTCCCTATGAAAACCAAAACGCCCGGCTCAGAGCCGGTAGGCCTTTTTCGCAAGTGTATAGGCAAGCTCCCGCGCCAGCTCATGCGCCTCGTCCTCGCGCAGCCGATGCTCGGCGACGAGACGCGCCAGGAACGCGCAGTCGACCCGCCGCGCCACATCGTGGCGCGCCGGGATCGAGGGAAAGGCACGGGTGTCGTCGTTGAAGCCGACGGTGTTGTAGAAGCCGGCGGTCTCGGTGGTCATCTCGCGGAAGCGCCGCATGCCTTCCGGGCTGTCGTGGAACCACCAGGCCGGCCCGAGCTTCAGCGCCGGGTAGACACCGGCGAGTGGCGCCAGTTCGCGCGCATAGCTTGTTTCGTCGAGCGTGAAGAGAACGATTGTGAGGTCGCGCTCAAGTCCGACGCAGTCGAGCAGTGGCTTCAGCGCCGTCACATAGTCGGTCCGGGTCGGGATATCGAAACCCTTGTCGCGGCCGAATTTTTGGAAAACAGCCGACGAATGATTGCGCCAGGAGCCGGGATGGATCTGCAGCACCAGCCCGTCGTCGAGGCTCATCTTGGCCATCTCGGTCAGCATCTGGGCGCGTAACAGTGTCCTTTCGCTCTCGTCGTCGGAGCTACGGC
>NZ_RZRW01000161.1:0-10734 GCF_003998745.1 Mesorhizobium sp. M7A.F.Ca.US.014.04.1.1
TGGCCAGCCATATCGGCCAGGTGCAGAGGGAGGCAAAGCCCAGCCCGATCATCACCGCCTTGACGACGATATCGGCCGCCATGAACATGCCCCATGGCGACAGGTCATGCGGCAAGGTCAATTCCATCGCCGTCGAAGGTCCGGCCTCGGCTGGCGCGGCTGTGTTCGGCTGGGTGCCTGGCTGCGAAGGCGCCATCGTGGCCGGCGGAGCGACTGCCGGTGCGGCGGGCGCCGGCGCAATCGGCGCTGGGGCCGTGGGAGCAGCCGGGGTGGGGGCATCAATCGCCGGCGCGGCACCGGCCGGTTGCTCCTGGGCCATCGCGCTGCCGGCCGACAGGATGACGGATGCGACCAACGCCGCCAACAAACCAGTTCTCGACAACAGCTTCTTCCTTGTTCTCACAGCGGCCAGCCGCCTTCTATTTCCCGCCGCCGCACCAGATCTCGTCACTGCACATAGCCGACGGGCTGGCCGGTGACGGGGTGCGCGAACACGCCCATCTCCACGCCGAAAATGCCTTTCAGAACATCGCTGCGCATGATCTCGCCGGGTGTGCCGCGCGTCAGCAGCTTGCCGTCCTTGAGCGCGATCAGTTCGTCGCAGTAGCGCGCCGCCATGTTGGGATCGTGCAGCACGACGACGACGCAGAGGTCGCGTTTGCGGCTGAGTTCCTTGACCAGCCCGAGCACCTCGACCTGATGGGCGATGTCGAGTGCCGAGATCGGCTCGTCGAGCAGCATGACGCCGGCGTTCTGCGCCACCAGCATGGCGAGCCAGGCGCGCTGGCGCTCGCCGCCCGACAATTCGTCCACCAGCCGATCCGCGAACCCGTCCATGTCGGTCAGGGCCAGCGCCTCGTCGACATGCTGCCTGTCCTGCGCGCGGAAGCGGCCAAGCGCGCCATGCCAGGGATAGCGTCCCAACGTCGCCAGTTCGCGCACGGTCAGGCCGGTCGCCGCCGGTGTCGTCTGCGGCAGATAGGCAAGCGCGCGGGCAAATTCGCGGGCGCCCCATTGCGGCAACGGACGCCTGGCGAAAGTGATGGCGCCTGAACTCGCCGGCTGTTGGCGCGCCATGAGCTTGATCAGCGTCGACTTGCCCGAACCATTGTGGCCGATCAGCCCGTAGACGCGCGAGCGCTGCAGTTCGAGCGAGACCGGACCGAGCAGCGTCCGCTCGCCGACGGCAAAGCGCACCGCGTCGATATGGAAGGCAGTCTGGGCATCAATTCCAGCCATGCTCATGGCTTTTCTCCAGTGCGGCCGCCCGCATTTCCAGATTCCGGCTTTCGACGGCTCATGCCCGGTTGACTATGAAACATGACCTTACTAGTCAACATTGAAGATGACTGCAACGATCAACAAATCGTCGCGACCGGCAATATCGACATGAAATTTGGAAAAGGGGGCGCAGGATGATCTCGGGACGTGGACTGATTTGGCAGGACCGGATGGCGCGGAAGCGCCTGCTGATCGCAGCGGTGTCGGTGCCGGCCCTGCTTGGCTGCGGCCATGCCCTGGCCCAGGAGACGGTCACCACCACCCTGGACCCGATCAACGTCCAGGAACGTGTCGAAAGCGCCTTCGGGCCGGTCAAGGGCTACGTGGCCACCAAGGGCTCCACCGGCACCAAGACCGACACGCCGCTGATCGAGACGCCCCAGTCGATATCGGTGATCACCAAGGACCAGATGGAAGCACAGGCGATTGACAACCTCGGCGGCGTTCTGCGCTACACGCCCGGCGCCACCGGCGATCTCTACGGCACCGACAATCGCGGCCTCGGCCTGCAGTTGCGCGGCATTTCGAACGCCAACGGCGTCTTCTACAGGGACGGGCTGCAGCTCAAGGAGAGCAATTTCATCCTGTTCACCGCACTCGATTCCTATGGCGCGGAACGCTACGAGGTGCTGCGCGGACCAGCGTCGGTGCTCTACGGCCAGGCTAGCCCCGGCGGCATCATCAACTATGTCAGCAAGCGGCCGACCGAGGAAAACCTGCGCGAGATCGAACTCGGTGGCGGCAGCTTCAATCGCTATGAAGGCAAGTTCGATTTCAGCGGTGCCGTGAACGCCGACAAGTCGCTGCTGTTTCGCCTCACCGGTGCCGCTCACATGGGCGACACGCAGACCGATTTCGTCAAGGACGACCGCATCTTCATCGCCCCGGCGATCACCTGGCAGCCCGATGCCGACACCAGCCTGACCATCCTCGCCAACTATCAGCGCGACCGCTCGGGATGGGCGATGCAGTACCTGCCTGCCTACGGCACGGTCATACCGGGCAAGGACGGCAAGTACCTGCCGAACAGCATGTTCGTCGGCGAACCCGGCTTCGACTCCTACAACAACGACCAGGCCTCGATCGGCTACGAATTCGATCACCGTTTCAACGAAACCTGGCAGGTGCGACAGCATGCCCGCTACGTCCACCTCACCCACACCGAGGAGGGCGTCTTTGGTGGCGGACTGACGGACTCGAACGGCCTGGAACCTTCAAGCGGCGACTACTACCGTTATGCAGATGCCGGCGGCACCAAACTCAGCGGCGTCACCATCGACAACCAGGCACAAGCCGATTTCGACACCGGGCCGCTTGCCCACACGCTGCTCGTCGGCCTCGACTACAAACGCTACACTTACCGCGACTATGCCTCGGAAGGGACCGTCGAGGACGGTTTCAACATCTTCGATCCGGTTTACGGGTACCCGATCACCGATCTGACGCCCTACACCGATACCGACACCACCCAGCAGCAGGTCGGTCTCTATGCCCAGGACCAGGTCAAGTTCGGCAACTGGCGGCTGACCCTTGGCGGCCGCCAGGATTGGTCGGACGCCAAGGTCTACGACAATCTGGCCGGCGGCTACATTCCCGAGCAGAAGGACAACGCCTTCACCAGCCGCGCCGGCCTGGTCTATCTCGCAGACAACGGGCTTGCGCCCTATGTCAGCTACTCCGAATCGTTCCAGCCCGTGGCCGGCGCCGACAGCGACGGCAATCTGTTCGTGCCCGAGACCAGCAGGCAATACGAGATCGGGCTGAAATACCAGCCGACCGGCTGGAACTCCTTCATTACGGCATCGGTTTTCGACCTGACCCGACAGAATGTCGTGCGTTCCGGTAATGAGGGCTCGCCCAACGATCTGTTCCAGACCGGTGAGATCCGTTCGCGCGGCGTGGAATTCGAGGCCGTTGCCAGCCTCGATTCCGGCTTCGACCTGAGAGCGGCCTACACCTATCTCGACACGAAGATCACCAGGGCGACCGCTGTCGAAGATGTCAACGGCGTCTGGGTCAGCAACGAGGGCAACACGCCCTTCGGCGTGCCGGCCCATTCCGCATCGCTTTGGGCCAATTACACCTTCATGGGCGGCAAGCTCGAAGGTCTCGGCCTCGGCGCCGGTGTCCGCTATGTCGGCTCGACCTATGGCGACGACGCCAACAGCTTCAAGGTTCCGTCGGTCGTGCTCGCCGACGCGGCGGTGCATTACGCCTGGCAGAACGCCACGCTCAGCCTCAATGCCAGCAATCTGTTCGACAAACGCTACGTCGCCTCCTGCTTCTCCTCGGGCTTCGGCTGCTTCTACGGCGAGGGCCGCAGGATCAACGGTTCGGTGAAATACACATGGTAGAAGCAATGTGGCGGGCCGGCCCAAAATGGCGGCGCTGACACGGCGCCAGTATCTTGCCGGCCTCGCCGCGACCGGTCTCGCTTTGCCGGGCGGCACGGCACGCGCGGCACCTGCCCGCGTCGTCTGCCTGGAATGGACATCGGCCGAAATGGTGGTCTCGCTCGGCGTGTCGCCGCTCGCCGTCGGCGACACCAGGGGTTATGGCGACTGGGTCCAGGGCCCGGCGCTGCCGCAGGCCACCATCGACCTGGGGTCGCGCAGCGAGCCCAATCTCGAACTGCTTCGGGAATTGCGGCCCGACCTGATCGTCGGCGCCTATGGCTATGGCTTGGACGAGAACAGCTTCACCAGATTGGCGCCGACCTTCAATGTGCCGTTCTACAGCGGCAAGGCTCCACCTTACGCGCAGGCGCAGCAGGTGACGCTGCAGCTTGGCAACATGCTTGGCCGTGGGACGGAAGCAGAAAACCTTGTCGGGCGCATCGAAGCCTCGATCGCCCAAGCGCGTGCCAGGCTGGAGCGGGCGGTGCAAAAACCGGTCTGCGTCGTCAGCATGTTCGACGATCGCCATGTCCGCGTCTACGGCGCCGGCAGCCTGCTGCAGGACGTCCTCGACCGGCTCGGCCTCGTCAATGCCTGGACCGGCGCCACCAATGAATGGGGTTTTTCGACGGTCGGCATCGAGGAACTGGTCGCCGTCGGCGAGGCGCAACTGATCTCGCTCGATCCGATCCCGCCGCACGTCAGGATCAGGATCGCCCGCAACTCGCTCTGGGCCAACCTGCCCTGCGTCCGGAACGGCCAAGTGCGGACCATTCCGCCGGTCTGGCCGTTCGGCGGTCTCACTGCTGCCGCGCGTTTCGCCGAATTCGTGGCAGCAGCATGATCGCTCAGGCAATGTCCCTGCCGCGACAGCGCGACGGCATCGGCGCGCTCATCCTGCTAGTTGCCGTGCCCGCGGGGCTGGCGCTGGTGCTGAGCGTCATCGATCTCATCCACCTTCTGCCGGCGCACCTGTGGTGGCAGGCGCTCACCGCCCCCGACACATCCGATCCAGTGCAGTTGCTGTATCGCTATGCTTTCCTGCCACGTGTCGCCGTCAGCGTGCTGGCCGGCGCGGCGCTCGGTCTCGCCGGTGTCGTCATGCAGCATGTGCTGCGCAACCCGCTGGCCGAGCCGACCACGATCGGCACCAATGCCGGAGCAAGCCTCGCTTTGGCGGCCGCCACCCTCTACGCACCATGGCTGCTGGAAGGCGGCCGTGAAGGGGTGGCGCTGGCTGGCGGCGCTCTCGCCACATCAGCCGTTTTCGCACTGGCGCGCGGGCGCAGCTTTTCGCCAGTGTCGATCATCATCGCCGGCCTCGTCGTCAGCCTCACTTTCGGTTCGGCCGGCGCGCTGCTGATGGCGCTCAACCGCGAATACACCGAGGAGCTGTTCATCTGGCAGAGCGGCTCGCTGGTGCAGAATGGCGATGCGGCCGTCGTTGCTCTGGCGCCGTGGCTGCTGGCCGGCATCTGCGCCGCGTTCCTGCTCTGGCGACCGCTACGCCTGCTCGATCTCAGCGACGACGGCGCGGCATCGCTCGGCACCCGCCCGGCCGTCATCCGCCTTGCCGGCATGGCTGTCGCCGTCTCGCTTGGCGCGCTGGTCGTCGCCGAGGTCGGCGTCATCGGGTTCGTAGCGCTCGCTGCCCCGGCGCTGGCGCGGCTGGCCGGAGCGCGCACGCTTGGCCGCCGCCTGGTCTGGTCGCCGCTGGTCGGCGGCGCCCTGCTCTGGCTCACCGACCGCCTGGTGCAGCATCTGCCGTTCGCCGGCGAAATCCCCGCCGGCACCGCGACCGCTTTGCTCGGCGCGCCGCTGCTGCTGTTCCTGTTGCCGCGAATGCGAACCACCCCCGAAAGGCAGGCCGATATGATGTCGTCCGTACGCCTGCCGACAAACGGCCTGCCGTTGATCGCCGGCCTGCTGGCGCTCATCCTCGCGGTTGTCGTCGCAATGGGCTTTGGCCGTGGCGCAGGCGGTTGGCACTGGATCGCATCCGAGGATTTGACCGAGCTGCTTGCCCTGCGCGCGCCTCGCGTCGTCGTAGCCCTGTCGGCGGGCGTCCTGCTCGCGGTCGCCGGCACGCTGATGCAGCGCATGACCGGCAACCCGATGGCAGCACCCGAAGTGCTCGGCATTTCCGGCGGCGCCTCTTTCGGCGTGCTCGCGCTGCTGTTGCTCAGCGACGGCTTCGACCGCGCGGCAATGCTCGGCGCCGCACTCGCGGGCGCCTTGCTGGCGCTGACGATCGTCGTGCTGGTCGGGCGGCGCAATGCACTGTCGCCGTCGCGGCTGCTGCTTGCCGGCGTCGCCGTGGCGACGGTCGCGTCGGCCTTCGCCGCGCTGCTTCTGGCCAGCGGCGATCCGCGCACGGGCTTCCTGCTCGCCTGGCTATCGGGATCGACCTATCGCGCAACGCCCAATGATGCCTTCACTGCCGCTGCGGTCGCGGTCGCCGTCCTCGCGCTGGCGCCGCTGACGGCGCGCTGGCTCGATATAGTGCCGCTCGGCGAAACTGCCGCGCGTGGCCTTGGCCTGCGGCTTGGACGGGTTCGCGCCATTCTGCTGGCACTTACCGCGCTGGCCACCGCAACCGCGACATTGGTCATCGGCCCGCTGAGCTTCGTCGGCCTGATGGCGCCGCATCTCGCGCGCATGCTCGGCTT
The DNA here is from genome assembly GCF_003998745.1 of Mesorhizobium sp. M7A.F.Ca.US.014.04.1.1. NCBI lineage: Bacteria > Pseudomonadati > Pseudomonadota > Alphaproteobacteria > Hyphomicrobiales > Phyllobacteriaceae > Mesorhizobium > Mesorhizobium sp. M7A.F.Ca.US.014.04.1.1. The sequence continues at coordinate 6,347 of NZ_RZRW01000161.1, forward strand.
CCGCCGTGCCGTGCCGCAGCTTCTGGCCTCGGCCATGACAGGCGGGCTGATCCTCGTTGCCGCCGACTGGGCCGGCCGGACGCTGATCTTTCCCTGGCAGGTGCCGGCCGGGCTCATCGCCGCCTTCGTCGGCGGCCCCTATTTCATGGCGCTGATGTGGAAAGGCAGGCAATGAAGTCGGCCCTGGCATATTGCCGGCCCTGCCCTGCCGATTGTAAGCAGCGCCCATCGATGGCGGCCGGTGCCCTCGCCGCGTCCATCAAGACAGCTTGCGGTTCACCTCGATGATCAGACGTTTCCTGTCCTATTACGCGCCCTGGAAGGGGCTGTTCGCGCTCGACTTCTCCTGCGCGGTGCTGGCCGGCCTGCTCGAACTTGGCTTTCCCATGGCGGTCCGCACCTTCGTCGACCAGCTCCTGCCACGGCAGGACTGGACGCTGATCATCATCGCCTCGGCCGGGCTGCTGGTAATCTATCTGCTCAACACGGTGCTGATGGCGGTCGTCACCTATTGGGGCCACATGCTTGGCATCAACATCGAGACCGAGATGCGGCGCAAGAGCTTCGATCATCTGCAGAAACTGTCGTTCCGCTTCTACGACAACCACAAGACCGGCCATCTCGTCGGTCGCGTCACCAAGGATCTCGAGGAGATCGGCGAGATCGCGCATCATGGCCCCGAGGACCTGTTCATCGCCATCATGACGTTCGCCGGCGCCTTCGTGCTGATGTTCACGGTCAACATGCATCTGGCGCTGATCACGGCGGTGATCGTGCCTCTGATCGCCTGGGTGACGATGCGCTACGGCGACCGCATGGAGCGCAACTGGCAGGCGCTCTACCGGCGTGTCGGCGATTTCAACGTCCGCATCGAGGAGAATGTCGGCGGCATGCGCGTCGTCCAGGCCTTCGCCAACGAGGAGCATGAGCGCACGCTGTTCGCACATGACAACCAGCGCTACCGCCAGACCAAGCTCGACGCCTACCGCATCATGTCGGCCAGCAATTCGCTGAACTACATGGGCATAAGGCTGATCCAGCTCGTGGTCATGATTGCCGGCAGCTACCTCGTCATTACGGGAGGCCTGAGCAATGGCGGCTTCGTCGGCTTCCTGCTTTTGGTCGGCGTCTTCGTGCGGCCGATCGAGAAGATCAATTCGGTGATCGAGACCTATCCAAAAGGCATTGCCGGCTTCCGCCGCTACACAGAGTTGCTCGACACCGAACCCGACATCGCCGACCGGCCCAGTGCCGTTACCGCCAGCGGCCTCAAGGGCTCCATCGAATATCGCGGTGTGAGCTTCGGCTATGGCGACGGCAAGCCGGTGCTCAGGGATATCGATCTCACCATCCGCGCCGGCGAAACCATCGCCTTCGTCGGGCCGTCAGGTGCCGGCAAGACCACCATATGCTCGCTGCTGCCGCGGTTCTACGAAGTCAGCGCCGGGCGGATCAGCATCGACGGCATCGATATCAGGGACATGACGCTCGCTTCGCTGCGCGGCCAGATCGGCATTGTCCAGCAGGATGTCTTCCTGTTCGGCGGCTCGATCCGCGAAAACATTGCCTATGGCCGTCTCGGCGCCTCCGACGACGCCATCGCCGATGCCGCGCGGCGGGCGCAGCTCGACGGCATGATATCAGGCCTGCCGGCCGGTTATGATACGATCATCGGCGAGCGCGGCGTAAAACTGTCCGGCGGCCAGAAGCAGCGGCTGGCGATTGCCCGTATGTTCTTGAAGAACCCGCCGATCCTGATCCTCGACGAGGCGACGTCGGCGCTCGACACCGAGACCGAGCGCGAAATCCAGAAGTCGCTGGCCGAACTTGCCGAGGGCCGAACCACGCTGGTCATCGCACACCGGCTGGCAACGATCCGCGGCGCCGACCGCATCGTCGTCGTCTCGGAGTCGGGCGTCGTCGAGCAGGGGTCGCACAGCGAACTGATCCGTGCCGGCGGCATCTATCGACGCCTGCACGACGCCCAGCATCTGGTGTCATCGCGTTGATCCACTATGGTAGCGGCCAAGCAGGGAGCCCCCGGATGATCAAGGCAACGCCCTTCGACTTTCCCTTTGACGGCAGGCTGGTGGCCGAAAACACCGCGCTGATCGTCATCGACCTGCAGCAGGATTTCCTGTCGACGACGGGCTACTTCGCCAGGCAGGGCTATGACCCGTCGCCTCTGAGGGCGATCCTGCCGACGGTGAGCCGGCTGATCGCGGCCGCGCGCAGGGCCGGCGTCAGGGTCATCCATACCAGGCAGGGCTATAGGGCCGACATGGCCGATATGACGCCTTACGAAAAATGGCGCCGCAAGCGCTCCGGTCTCGACGGCACCGATATCCTGCTGCGCTCGGGCACGGGGTTCCAGATCGTTCCGGAGATCGACGTGGCACCGCACGACATCATCGTCGACAAGACCTGCAACAGCGCCTTCACCTATACGGATTTCGAGCTTGTGCTCCGCGCGCAAGGCATCACGCATCTCATGTTTTCCGGATGCACGACGGATGTCTGCGTCCACACCACGCTGCGCGAAGCCTGCGACCGCAAGTTTCAATGCCTGACGATTTCCGACGCCTGCGCCAGCGGCGACAAACAAGCCCACGAGGCCGCGCTTCATATGGTGACGGTCGAAGATGGCGTCTTCGGCGCGCTGGCGGATTCGGGCGCTGTCATTGAAGGCCTGTCGCGGCTTGGCGACAGGCCCGAGGCAACAAAAGGCTGAAGGACTTCAGCCCGTTGCGCGCGTCTCCAATCCTGCACGAGACGCATATGCTCCAGGCTGGAATGCCTCGTGTTCGCGACGCGCCAGCGAATTGCGCAGCAGGGCGATCGTTTCCCGGCCGAGCGTTGCGATCTCGCGTGGCGTGTCGACGCCGACAATCATGAATTCATCGATCCCGAGGGCTGCATAGGCAAGCAGCGACAGGGCGGCCTGGGCTGGCGGCCCGGCAACATCGACCGCCTTGTGGCCGGAGGCGGAAGCACCCTGGTGAATCCCGACCGGAAGCGCGAAGCGCAGCTTGCCGGCCCGGCCATGTTCGGCGGCGGAGCGACGCACCCGCTCCATCAATTGCCGGATCTCGTCGATCGAGCCCGGCGCCAGTTCAAAGACATCGGCATGCCGGCCGGCCACCTTGAGCGCCGTTCCGGACTGCCCGCCCATGCGGATGACCAGGTCGGCGCCGTGCGGTCCCTTGCGCGGCACGTAGCCGCCCTTGATGCTGTAGAACGTTCCTTCGTGGTCGAAGGGCCGGTCGTTCGACCACAGCCGCTTCAGCAGCACCAGATATTCGTCTATTCGCTGCCAGATGACGGTGTGCCCGACCGGCCGTGTTTCGGCGTCGGCATCGCTCAGCGGCTCGCTGATCATTCTCAGCGCCAGGCGTCCGCCGCTTTGCCTGTCGATCGACGCCAGTTGTCGGGCCGCCACAGTCGGTTCGACCACGCCCGCCCAATGGGTGAGCACGACTTCCAGCGACGAGGTGCGATCGAGCACCTGGGCCGCAAGATCCATGTTGGTCAGCAGTCCGGCCGAATCGTCGACGACGATCTTGCGGAAGCCGCCGTCCTCGATCAGCCCGAGCTTGGTCGCGGTCTCGGCAAAGTCGTAGAAAAAGGGAACCGCGGCATCGGCGGTCTTGCCGGGAATATGCGTGAACTCGATCGGCATTGCCATGTCCTCCGTGGTGTCGGGCGCGCGAAAGCACGCCGAGGATTCGGTTCATTCAACTCCAATTGCCTGTAAGTGGTGGGGCAGCTAACCCCGGTCGATCTGACGACTCAGGGAATAAGACCCAGAACAACGGCCCCGGTGAACACGAACGCAAGGGCAAAGACGAGATAGGCGAAAGCCCCGGCATAGGCCGGGCGGAAGGTCTGGGCATTGGCCGCCCGCTGACCACTGCGATCCGTCTGGGCGTTCTGGATATAGGACATATCGACCTCCGTCTCGTCTGTTAATCTATAAAACTTGTAGACTTTGTCGATTGCTATTTTTCGGTCAAATCTAGAATAATTTTCTCTTAGGTGACGGGAAGTTGGTAGCCACTTGCTTACAGGGGCACTCGGGCGGCCGATCCGTATGGCGCGTCCGTTTTCGGGTCTGCGTCCGAATGGACCTATGGCCTTGCCCTCGCGGCACTCAATTCGTGGATTGGCCGCCCGGCGCCGGCGCGGTAGCATCACCCAACCAGCAAAGCGAAATCGTCACATAAGGGGCAAAAAAAATGGGCACAAGACTGGCCGGCAAGGTCGCCATCATTTCGGGCGGCGCGACGGGAATGGGTGGAGCAGCCTCGGAGTTGTTCGCCGCCGAAGGCGCCAAGGTGGCGATCATCGACCGCAACGGCGAGGCGGCCGCCGCAACCGCAGCGACAATC
>NZ_RZRW01000162.1:0-10715 GCF_003998745.1 Mesorhizobium sp. M7A.F.Ca.US.014.04.1.1
GGAAGCCAGCGGCCGGCGCCCCCGGCCGGTGGCGGACGCGCTGAAGGATTGGGGCCTGTCGCATCGCTTCGCCGGCGGCGGCGACCGTGCGGCCATCGGCAACATCGTCTATGACGCCTTGCGCCACAAGCGTTCCGCGGGCTGGCTGCTGGGGCAGGACACGCCGCGCGCCATTGGCTTCGGCGCCCTGCTGCTCGAATGGGGGCAGACGGCCCAGTCGCTCAACGAGGCGCTGGATGGTGACAAGTTCGCACCGCCGCTGCTGACCGCCGCCGAGCTTCAGGCCATCGCCGACGGTCGGCTCGCCGATGCGCCGGACGCGGTGCGGGCGGATGTTCCCGACTGGTGCGCGCCGCTTTTCGAGCGAGCCTTCGGCCCGAGCTGGGCCGACGAGGGCGCCGCGCTGGCAACGCGCCCGCCGCTCGACCTCAGGGTCAACACCTTGCAGGCCAACCGCGACAAGGTGCTGGCCGAACTGACGGGAACCGGCGCCAAACCCGCGGCAATCGCCCCGCACGGCATCCGCATTCCACCGATCGACGGCGATGGCCGGCACCCGAATGTGCAGGCCGAACCGGCCTTCCAGAAGGGTTGGTTCGAGGTCCAGGACGAAGGCTCGCAGATCGCGGCCGCCCTTGCCGGGGCCGAAGCCGGCATGCAGGTGCTGGATTTCTGCGCCGGCGCCGGCGGCAAGACGCTGGCACTGTCGGCTTCGATGGAAAATCGTGGCCAGATCTTTGCCCATGATGCGGAGAAAGCACGGCTGGCGCCGATCTTCGACCGCATCCGTCGTTCGGAAAACCGCAATGTGCAGGTGGTCACCAAGCCCACGGAACTCGCGCCGCTCGGCAACCACATGGACATCGTGCTGGTCGACGCGCCCTGCACCGGCAGCGGCACCTGGCGGCGCCGCCCCGACGCCAAATGGCGGCTGACGCAGAGGCAGCTCGATACCCGCAAGGGCGAACAGTCGGCGATCCTCGATGCGGCCAAAGCCTATGTCAAACCGGGCGGCCTGCTGGTCTACATCACCTGCTCGGTGTTTGATGAGGAGAATGGCGAGCAGATCGCGGCCTTTCGGGACCGTAACAGCGGCTTTGTTCCCGTCGACCACCGCCAGCTCTGGGACAGCCGTTTTCCCGGCCATCCGGCAGCCGCGCGCATCGGCGCCAAAGGCGACATCTCGCTGTCGCCGGCGCTGAGCGGCACCGACGGGTTTTACTTCTGTGCGTTGCGCAGGTCGGCCTGAATCCGATCGGATGTCGCCAATTCCTGACGGATGCGTGGCGCCAGCAGGCAGGCCAGGTCGATTGTGCAGTGCAGCAAAAGCATTTGCCTGCCGTCCATGCCTCTGCAATAAGCTTATCCGCATAAAGGAAGGCAGCGGCCATGGCAGCAAAGATCGTACCCGCCCCGGACTATGAGGATCGCGTCAGGACCTCCTTCGCACGCCAGAAGGCGATGGCCACGATCGGCGCCGAACTGACGCTGGTGACGCCCGGCATCATCGAGATCGAGATGCCCTATTCGGCGGCACTCACCCAGCAGCACGGCTTCCTCCATGCCGGCGTCATTTCGACCGCGCTGGACTCGGCCTGCGGCTATGCCGCTTTTTCGCTGATGCCGGAAAATTCCGGCGTGCTGACCATCGAGTTCAAGGTCAACCTGCTGGCGCCGGGCAGGGGCGAGCGCTTCCTGTTCCGCGGCTCGGTGACCAAGCCAGGCCGCACCATCATCGTCGCCGACGGCCAGGCCTACGCCTTTGCCGCCGACGGCGAGGCCAAGCTGATCGCCACCATGACCGGAACGATGATGACGGTGGTCGGGCGTGATGGGATAGAAGGGTGAGTGGCCGGTTCGCCGCAGGCGAATTCATCGTGCCGGTGGCACGATGAAAGGCCACGGACGCCGGGAGCTGCCGGAGGCAGCGGGTCCCGGCGAGCGGCGGCGCAGATAAGCAGGTGATCGGGCGGAGAGGAGCAAATCATCATGACCGATAAAATTCGCCGCCTGTCGGGCAAGGACGTCCTCTTCGTCATGGCGGCGCAGGCCGAATACGGTCCGCATCTCAAGCAGCTGTTCACGCCATTGATGACAGGTGTCGGTCCGGTCGAGGCCGGCGTCAGGCTAGGCGCTGAACTCTCCTGGCTGAAGTCGCAAAAAACCCTGCCCGACCTCGTCGTGTCGCTCGGCTCAGCCGGCAGCCGGACGCTGGAGCAGACGGGAATCTACCAGGCGGTTTCGGTCAGCTACCGTGACATCGACGCTTCGCCGCTCGGCTTCGAGAAGGGGGCCACACCCTTCCTCGACCTGCCGGTGACCGTGCCATTGCCCTTCAAGATACCTGATATCAAGCAGGCGACGCTATCGACCGGCGGCGCGATCATCACCGGTGCGGCCTATGATGCTGTTAACGCCGACATGGTCGACATGGAGACCTTCGCCTGCCTGCGCGCCTGCCAGTTGTTCGACATTCCGCTGATCGGGCTGCGCGGCATTTCCGACGGGGCGGCGGATCTCAGGCATGTCGGCGACTGGACCGAATATCTTGAAGTCATCGATGAGAAGCTGGCGGAGGCCGTCATGCGGCTCGAACAGGCCATCGGTTCGGGCACGCTTCTGAAAGATTCGCCGCATGAAGACGCCAGACCGCTCTGAAACTCGCAACCCATTGCGTCGACTCATTTCTTTCTCTAAACGCTCGCCATGAAAACAGCCAATCATCCCGATACCGTCCTGATTGTCGATTTCGGCAGCCAGTTCACCCAGCTCATCGCCCGCCGCATCCGCGAGGCCGGCGTGTTTTCCGAGATCGTGCCGTTCCAGTCGGCCGAAGCGGCATTCAAGCGCATCAATCCGAAAGCCGTGATCCTGTCCGGCGGCCCGGCTTCGACCGGCGATATCGGCAGTCCGCGCGCGCCGCAGATCGTCTTCGACGCCGGCGTGCCGGTGCTCGGCATCTGTTACGGCCAGATGGCCATGTGCGTGCAGATGGGCGGCGTCGCCGAAAGCTCCGACCATCGCGAATTCGGCCGCGCCTTCGTCGAGATCCAGAAGGACAGCCCGCTGTTTGAGGGCCTGTGGGCGCCCGGCCAGCGCCACCAGGTGTGGATGAGCCATGGCGACCGCGTCATCTCCTTGCCCACCGGCTTCGAGGTGTTCGGCAAATCGGAGGGCTCGCCCTTCGCCATCTTCGGCAACATCGAGCGCAAGATGTACGGCATCATGTTCCACCCCGAGGTGGTGCATACGCCCGACGGTGCCCGGCTGCTCAGGAACTTCGTCCACAACATCGCCGGCATCGAGGGCGACTGGACCATGCGCGCCTACCGCGAGCACGCGGTCGAGGCGATCCGCAAGCAGGTCGGCAAGGGCAAGGTCATCTGCGCGCTGTCGGGCGGCGTCGATTCCTCCGTTGCCGCGCTGTTGATCCACGAAGCGGTCGGCGACCAGCTGACCTGCATCCTTGTCGACCACGGCCTGATGCGCAAGGACGAGGCCGCGGGCGTGGTGGCGATGTTCCGTGAGCACTACAATTTGCCGCTCATTCTGGTCAACGCGTCGGACCGTTTCATCGACGCCCTCGAGGGCGAGTCGGATCCGGAGAAAAAACGCAAGACCATAGGCCGGCTGTTCATCGAGGTGTTCGAGGAAGAGGCCAAGAAACTCGGCGGCGCCGAATTCCTGGCGCAAGGCACGCTCTATCCCGACGTGATCGAAAGTGTCTCCTTCACCGGCGGCCCGTCGGTGACGATCAAGTCGCACCACAATGTCGGCGGCCTGCCGGCGCGCATGAACATGCAGCTGGTCGAGCCGCTGCGCGAGCTGTTCAAGGACGAGGTCAGGGCGCTGGGCAAGGAGCTTGGCCTGCCCGAGAGTTTCATCGGACGCCATCCATTCCCCGGCCCGGGCCTCGCCATCCGCTGCCCCGGCGGCATCACCCGCGAAAAGCTGGAGATCCTGCGCGAAGCCGACGCCATCTATCTTGACGAGATCCGCAAAGCCGGCCTCTACGATGCCATCTGGCAGGCATTCGCCGTGCTGCTGCCGGTGCAGACGGTCGGCGTGATGGGCGACGGCCGCACCTACGAGTTCGTCTGCGCGCTGCGCGCCGTCACCTCGGTCGACGGCATGACGGCGGATTTCTACCACTACGACATGGCCTTCCTGGGGGCTGCTGCCACCCGCATCATCAACGAAGTCCGCGGCATCAACCGCGTCGTCTACGACGTGACGTCGAAGCCGCCTGGAACAATCGAGTGGGAGTAGGGGGATTAGGCGGCGATGGTGTGTTGTCGCCTCCGCTGGAGTTAGCGCTGATTGCCTGACAGCACTCAAACGTGATCGGGCACGAATGTAAAGCATCGTCGGAGCCGTTTAGAGCCTTGGCATATGACGTGCAATACGCGGGTTTGAGCGAGCGACGATGGCTCGGCTGAAAGTTGGCTCGAACGTACTTTGCGGACCGCAAGGGGCGATAACTTCTGGCAACCGATTCGGCATCGGGCAGCGCGTTGGCTGTTTCCAGGAACATCCTTGACTGGATTGCGTTTCCTATTCCGGACCTTTCCAAAACAGGGAGAACGGTGTCATGGACTGGAACCGCGTGGAAGGAAACTGGAAACAGGTGAAAGGCAAGGTCAAGGAGCAGTGGGGCAAACTCACCGATGATGACCTTGACCGCATCGCCGGCAAGCGCGATCAACTCGAAGGCAAGATCCAGGAGCGTTACGGCATCGAAAAGGACCGCGTGCGGCGCGATGTCGACGATTGGTACGGGCGGCAGGGTTGGTAGGCATGTGAGCCCCGGCTGTGGCCATTCCAGGACGCGGCCCAACAGTCCGGCAGGACCATGCGGGCGCTGAGCCTTGTCGTCGGTTGAGTTTTGCAGCAAGGATTTCGTACTGTGGCTGAAAATATCTCTCGCAAGCAGGAGCAACGGGGGACAAGAAGAATTGTCACGTGGGCGATCGCAGTTATCGCCGTGATTTTTCTTGCTCTACTGGCTATATTCGTGTTCGGCCCGTTGCTATGACTTTCATGGCGATGATTGAGCTGTCTCCGATCCGGGGATGATCGGGCACTGGTCGGGGACGCGGGCAGCGGCCACCAGTGAGCAACTATGCTTCAGGCGAGGGCATGCGGCCAGCGCTGCTTCCGCGGCCGGACGACGCCAAGGCGGCGCACCTATATCGACCGCCGTCGCGCGGCTAGCCCGTCTGCAGTGCCGGCACAAAAACCTGTTTCACAAGAATTTTGCTGAACACGATTTCGCCGGGAACATATCAGGAAAGGATTGGTTTGGTGGCGGTACACCCAACCAGGAGATCCACCATGATCGTCAAACTTCTGTCCGCCGCTGTGCTCGCGCTCACATTGGCCACATCGGCAGTGGCACAGTCGAACAGTTCCGGCTCCAACAGCGGTTCGGGCTCGAACGACGGCACCGGGGCTACGTCTGGAAATACCGGCGGCAACAGCGGCACCGGCTCTGGAACATCCGTGAATCCTTCCGATCCGAGCACTACAAATTCGACAAATTCCACAACGAAATCAGGTGGCATGACTGACCGCTGCAAAGATTCGGCAGGCAACGACATCGACAACAACACCGCGACCGGCACGACAACATCGAATGTGCAGAACTGTAATAAATGACCCGGCTCCTCAATCCGTTGCCGGACCAGTGCTTCGGCAGCGCATTGAGCGCTGAGAGCGGTAAGCGCAGATGAACCGGCAGGCCGCCAAGCAAGCGCCGCCCCAATTCTGGTGGTTGGCAGGAGCATCGGCGGCTGTCGTCATCGGTTTTGCCGTCTTCGCCAGCGGATCGGTTCGCAGCAACAGTCTGCGAGAAACCACGCTTGTGCAGGCGATCGGCGGCGACCCTCAACGAGCCATCCCGGCCATGATCCGCAACGGCTGTGGCGGATGTCACGAAATCCCGGGGGTGCCCGGCGCCCGTGGTACCGTCGGTCCCTCCCTGCGGGGCGTCGTCGAAAGAGGATATATCGGGGCATCGCGAGCCAGCCCGGATGCGATGATGCGCTGGATCAGCAGAGCGCGGGACGTAGACCCGAACACGGCCATGCCCAATACAAATCTGTCGCCTCAAGAGGCGCGCGACATCACCGCCTATCTCTATGCGCGGACATGAGGCGCACTGAACTGGTCCGACGGCGCAGGCGCCTTGCCAGCAGAAGCAGCAGCCCAAGCATCAACACGGCGGCGCACGCCACAAGTGATTGAGCCGCCAGAACCATGATTGTCTGGCCTGTTGTCGAGCCGGCCCGCATCTGGCGTATATCGGCCGCGGTAACGCTGACGTCGGGATTTCCGCACCGAGCGGTGACGTAATTTGCAAGGGCTGCCACCTGGCCATCGTCCAGCCAGCCGCCGAAGGCCGCCATCGACTTACGCCCCGCCACGTCGCCAGCTTTGACGCCTTCAAGGATGGTCATGGCGACATCCTCGGGTGTGGCCGCGCCGGGGGTGCTGTTGCGGGTCAAGGACGGATAGGATCCGTCTGACGATCCGCCTCCGTTCGCCCCATGGCATGTCGAACAGAGCGATCGATAGAGATCATCGCCGGCTGCGGTCCCGCTGCCTTGCGTCATCCCTTCGGTTCCAGCATCGCCGTCGGCCGTGGCCGCGTTACCCCATGAGAAACGCGGCTGCTTTTCGTCTCCCGATTGGGCGGGCACGTCCCTGAGATAAGCGACGATGGCCTGGATATCGTCATCGGAAAGATGTTGCAGGCTGTTCATGACCGTTTCCGCCATCGGCCCGCCCGCATAAGCCTTCCCGGGAACGGCGCCGGTTTTGAGAAATCGAGACAGCTCTTCGTTGCTCCAGTCGCCGACGCCTGCGATCTTGTCGCTGGTAATGTTGAAGGCCTGCCAGATGCCGGCGGTGCCGCCGGCAAGCTTGTGGTCTTCATCCATGCCGAACGTTGCATTCCTTGGCGTGTGGCAGGCACCGCAGTGGCCGAGCACCTCGACCAGGTAGGCTCCCCTGTTCCATGCGGCGGTCCGGTTCCGATCGGGCGTGAAACTGCCGGTATGCAGGTTCGCGAGCTTCCACAGCGCAACTGTCCAGCGCTGGTTGAATGGAAAAGGCAGGATGTTTCGCGGCTGCGGCTGCGAGATCGGCGGCTGCGCCAGGAGGTAGGTCCGGATCGCAAGCACGTCCTCGCGGCTCATCGCGGCGAAGCTGTCATAGGGCATGGCGGGATAGAGATCGGCTCCATCGCGCCTGATACCTTTCCGCACGGCCCGCACGAACTCGTCCGCGGAGTAGCGTCCAATGCCCGTGTCAGGATCAGGTGTGATGTTGGTCGAGTATACGTCGCCGAAGGGTGTCGGCACGCGATAGCCTCCAGCGAACGGGCGGCTCGGATTGGACGTGTGGCAGCCGATGCAGTCGGCCGCTCGGGTAAGGTATTCACCCTTCTGGATTTCGCTCGCCCGCAGCTCAGTGCAAAGCGGCAACGATGCCAAGACGAGCGCGACCGCCCGGGAGGTGACGGCCGGGAATGGAATGCCCGCGGCAGGCCAAGGCGGGCACCGGCGGACGGCCAATCTCCGGGTCTTTGACCTCGTCACAGTTCGCACCCGCTGAAGATCAGCCCTGCCATCAGCTGCGCCAGCAAGATGAGCGTGAACAGCGCCCCGATGCCCACGGAAGTCCTTGCAAGGAATGCGCGCGTGCGCGCCTTCCGGGGCGGAACCGTACCATGTCCGCGGTCATGAACGGCGTGCCACGACAGCAGCGCGCCTGCCAGGGCGACCGCGGCGCCTATCAACGAGAACAAGGCAGTGGGACGAAAGCCGGCATGGCATTGCCAGGATGCAATCGAATAATCGAGCTGCAGCGTTATTGCCCACGCAACTGGTCCGCTGACCAGGCCTGCCCAGGAAACGCCGGTACGGATCGCCTGCATCTCACATCCTCGGAGCCCAATAGATAACAAGATAGAGCACGACCCATGAGACGACGACGAAGTCCCAGTAGAAGGCGTTGTCCGAGACGTCGCTGAAGCGGCGGCCTGCCTTGCCTTTTTGCGTGAACATGAGAACCGCCAGGACGATCGTGTCGCCGACATCGGTAAGGAGATGCGTCGTATGCAGCCCGAGCAGGAACCAGACGATCGATCCGTAAGCGTTCTGATCCCAGGAAATCCGCAGAGCCGGAAATTCCCAGATGCGAACGATCAGCGGAAGAATGCCGACGATCGACATGACGACCATGCCAAGGCGAACTTTCGCCAGGTCCTGGCGACGTGCCCAAACCTCGATCATGTGGTTGGGCACGACGCTCGCAACCAGAATAACCAGTACTGCCGTCCCCGGCAGCAGATCTGGCGCAGGGGCCCCAATGGGCCAATGCCGGGCCAGCACGGCCAGATAGAAGTAAGTGCCTATCGCCAAGGCAAAACCGGTTGCCTCGAGGGCAATGAAGGCAAGGGTTCCCCACCACATCGGGCTCGCTGACCCGAAATCGTATGTGGGCAGGTGACTGACGTCGGCGACGGGGCGGTGCCTCATTCCTCGTCCTCCGGTTCGCCTTTCGGCCAGAACCAGCAGATAAAGCCGATCGAAACCGGGATCGCTCCCCAGACCACCGCCCACGGCGTGTATATCGAACCGAGAAATGCGCCGCCGACTGCGATGGCCGACAGCAACGGCCAGATCGAGTTGTCAGCCGATGGTACCCTTACTTGCGGCATCGCATCGGCGACCGTACCGGCGAGCACCTCGCGGGCGTCGACACGCAGACCTTCGACCACTGGGAGCACATCGGGCTCGGCCCAAAGCGGTTCGCGGTGAGTTACCACGGGCAGCCGCGAAAAATCGTAGGAGGGCGGCGGCGACGTCGTCGCCCATTCGAGCGTGCTCGCGCCCCAGGGATTGTCTCCTGCAATGCGGCCGTTGCGGAGGCTGAGAAAGAGATTCAGGAAGAAAAGCGCGAAGCCCGCGAACACCACCAGCGAAGAGAGGCTGATGAAGAGGTTCATCTCGCCCCAGCCGCTCGCCGGCGGATACGTATAAACGCGGCGCGGCATGCCTTGCAGACCGAGAATATGCATGGGGAAGAAGGTGAGATTGAACCCGAGGAAGACCAGCCAGAAATTCCAGCGGCCGAGCCTCTCGGACAGCATGCGTCCGGTGATCTTGGGAAACCAGTAATAAACGGCGCCGAGCAGGGGGAAGACGGCGCCCCCGACCAGCACATAATGGAAATGGGCAACCACGAAATAGGTGTCGTGCACCTGCAGGTCGAGCGGCACCGAGGCGACCATGACGCCGGTCAGGCCGCCGATCACAAAGGTGAAGATGAAGCCGAGAACGAAAAGCATGGGCGTGGCGAAGATCGGCCGGCCGCCCCAGATCGTCGCAATCCAGCAGAAGATCTGAACGCCGCTCGGAATGGCGATCATCATCGAGGAAGCGGTGAAGAAGCTCTCGCCGAGTTGCGGCAGGCCGGTAGCGAACATGTGGTGCACCCACAGGCCGAAGGAAAGAAAACCGATCGCGATCAACGACAGCACGATCCCGAGATAGCCGAACACCGGGCGGCGAACGAAGGTCGGCAGGATCGCGGAAACGAAGCCGGTCGCCGGAATGAAGATGATATAGACCTCGGGATGGCCGAAGAACCAGAACAGATGCTGCCACAGCAGTGCATCGCCGCCTGCTACGGGGTCGAAAAATTTTGTGCCGACCAGGCGGTCGAGGATCAGCATTGTGCTCGAGACCATCACGGCCGGCATGGCGAACAGGATGACGAAAGCCGTAACGAGGACGGACCAGACATAGAGCGGGATGCGGTCGAGCGACATGCCGGGGGCACGTTGTTTGAAAACTGTCGCGATGATCTCGACCGCTACCGCGAGGGCGGACACTTCGGTGTAGGTCACCATCTGCGCCCAGAAATCGGGGCGCTTGCCGACGCCATATTCGGGTCCGGCGAGCGGCACATAGGAAAACCAGCCGGCATCCGCACCGGTTTCGAAGGCGAAGGCGATCCAGATCATCAGCCCGCCGGAAAGATAGACCCAGTAGCTGAATGCATTGAGCCGCGGAAAGGCGACATTGCGAGTGCCGATCATCAGCGGCACCAGGTAAATGGCGAAAGCTTCCATCACCGGCACGGCAAACAGAAACATCATCGTCGTGCCGTGCATGGTGAACAGCTGGTTGTAGAGATCGGGACCGATATGGCCGGCCTCAGGCTGGGCAAGCTGGAAGCGCATGGCGAGCGCTGACAGACCCGCAAGGATGAGAAACAGGAAAGCCGTCACGATATAGCGCCGTCCGATCAGCTTGTGATCGACCGTGACCAGCCAGCCGTAGAAGCCTTTCGGCGTTCGCCAGGCATGCGCCAGAAAGGCGCGCAGTCTCACCTCTTCGAGACCGGTGTCACGGATGCCTTTCAGGGCCTCCTGAGTGTGCTCGGCCGGCTTTCCCGCAAGGCCACTCATTCGAGGCTTCCGAGATAGGTGACGACCGCGTTGAGATCGTCGGCGCTAAGGGCAATGCGCGGCATCTTGGCGCCGGGCTTTATCGACTGTGGATCGGCGATCCAGGCGGCGAGCGCGCCAGGGGTCATGGCGAGCGTATCCGCGGCCAGTGCGCGTCGGCTGGCGAGATGAGTTAGGTCAGGTCCCACCGTTCCGCTGGCAGGCGTGCCTCTTATCGTGTGGCAGAGCGCACAGC
>NZ_RZRW01000163.1:0-10681 GCF_003998745.1 Mesorhizobium sp. M7A.F.Ca.US.014.04.1.1
CGACAGCGACGCGCGTGAACCACCGACGTCGACCGTGCCGACGGCAAGCGAGACCGAGCCGTCCATGCCGATGTTGAGGTCGGTGCAGGTCTGGCCGCCGAAGTTGAACCAGAAGCCGCAAGCCATGCCGCGGCCCTGGTTCTTGCCCAGCGGCGCCTTCATGTGCGGATGGCTCTTCACCGCCTCGAGCGTCGGGCCGATGCCGATCGGGCCGTAGACCGGACCGTAGGAGGACCGTGTGCCTTCCTGCGCGGCGTTTTTGATCCGGAAGTCGACCGGGTCCATGCCGATCTTCTTGGCCAGCTCGTCGACGGCGCTTTCCACCGCGAAGGCTGCCATGGGTGCGGAAGGCGCGCGATAGGCCGCGGTCTTCGGCCGGTTGACCAGCACTTCGTAGCCGACCGTCTTGACGTTATCGAGCTTGTAGCAGGCGAACGCGGTCATGGCGCCGATCTCGGCCCAGGAGCCGGCATACGGGCCGCAGCTGTAGCGCAGCGTCGCTTCGGCGGCGGTGATGGTGCCGTCCTTGCGGGCGCCGATCTTGACGTCGATCGAGGTGGCGCTGGTCGGGCCCGAGGCGCGGAACACCTCGTCGCGGGTCATCACCAGCTTCACCGGCCGTCCTGCCTTGCGCGACAGCGCCAGCGCCACCGGCTCGGCCCAGACATGGGTCTTGCCGCCAAAACCGCCGCCGATCTCCGAGGAGGTGACGCGCAGTTTCGAGGCTTCCATGCCAAGCAGCTGGGCGCAGTGCTGGCGGTAGACGAAATGGCCCTGCGTGCACACCCAGAGGTCGGCGGTGCCGTCGGAGCTGAAATTCGCCACGCAGGCATGCGGCTCGATATAGCCCTGGTGCGTCTGCTCGGTCTTGAAGGAGCGCTCGACGATGAAGTCGGCGTGCCCGAAACCCTGATGGACATCGCCATGGCCAAACTGGCTGCGCTTGGTGACGTTGGAGGGTTTTACCGGCTTTTCCTCAAGGCCCTCGGTGAAGATGGCATCATTGATCAAGGGCGCCGTGTGCTTCGCCGCCTCGTCGACATCGGTGACGTGCGACAAAAGCTCGTACTCGATCTCGATGAGCTTCAGCGCCTGCCTGGCGGTGCGGGCGTCGATCGCGGCGACCGCGGCCACCGCGTGGCCGTCATAGAGCGCCTTCGTGCGCGCCATGCAATTGTCGAGGACGTCGTACATGGCGGCATCGCCATCGGTGAGGTCGGGCAGGTCGGCCGCGGTGATCACCGCCTTGACGCCGGCGAGCTTTTCCGCTTTCGACGTGTCGATCTTGACGATCCTGGCGTGGGCGTGCGGGCTTCTCAGAACGCGCCCGACCAGCTGGCCGGCCATGTTGAAGTCGGCGCCGTAGCGCGCGCGGCCCGTCACCTTGTCGATGCCGTCGGGACGGATCGGACGTGTGCCGACGGAGGCGAATTTACGTCCGGAAAAACGTGGATCGAAATTCATCTCAGGCTCCCTTCATCACGATGGCCGCATCCTGGACGGCGCGCACGATCTTGTCGTAACCGGTGCAGCGGCAGAGGTTCCCGGCAAGGCCGAAGCGGATTTCCTCCTCGGTCGGGTCGGGGTTCTTGGCCAGGAGGTCCTTGGCCGCGATCAGGAAGCCCGGAGTGCAGATGCCGCATTGCAATGCGGCGTGCTCGAGGAATTTCTGCTGCAGCGGGTGCAGCGTATCGCCATGCGCCATGCCCTCGATGGTCTCGACGCGACGGCCTTCAGCCTCGGCGCCGAGCACCAGGCATGAGCACACCAACCGGTCATCGAGGATGATCGAGCAGGCGCCGCAGTCGCCGGTGCCGCAGCCTTCCTTGGCGCCCGTCAGCCCCAGCCGATCGCGCAGGACGTCGAGCAGCGTCTCGTCGGGCTGGCACAGATACTCGACAGCATCGCCGTTGATTGTCGTTGAAACTGCAATTCCAGCCATCATTTGCCTCCTGCACGTGCATAGGCTGATGTGGCGGCCCGCTGGGCCAGCACACCCGCAACTTTTCGTCTGAATTCGATAGTGCCGCGCTTGTCGTCGATGGGACGACAGGCCCCCGCGCAGACCTTGGCGAGCCGCTCCAGCGTCGCCTCTTCCAGCCTGGAGCCGACGAGCACCTCCGCGGCCTCTTCGACCAGAAGCACCGTCGCCGCCACGGCGCCCAGCGCCACGCGGGCCGATTTGACGACACCGTGCTCGTCGAGCGTCAGGTTCACCCCGGCGCTGACCACCGCGATGTCCATCTCGGTGCGTGGAATGAAACGCAGATAGGCATCGCCAGACCGCGGCTCGCGCTTGTCGAGCAGGATCGCCTCGATGATCTCGCCTTTGGCCAGCGACGTCTTGCCCGGCGCGGTCGGCACGCTCTGCACGGGGATCGTGCGCCGGCCCGCCGGCCCGACGACCACTGCCCTGGCGCCGGCGGCAACCAGCGCCGGCACGCTGTCGGCGGCCGGCGATGCGTTGCAGAGATTGCCCACGATGGTGCAGCGGCCCTGCACCTGCTTGGAGCCGATCAGCTTGGCCGCCTCGACGACACCAGGCCATGCCTTCTTGAGGGCGGTGTTCTCTCCCAGGACGGCGCAAGGGACCGCGGCGCCGATGCTGAAGCCTTCAGCCGTTTCCCGGATCTCGCTCAAGCCATCGATCGCCTTGATGTCGACGATCAACTCTGGTTCGGCAAAGCCGCCCTTCATCCTGACCAGGAGGTCGCTGCCTCCGGCGAGGATGGCGGCCGTACCAGCCGACCCGGCCAACTGGCCAACGGCATCTTCTATTGAAAGCGGACGTATGTAGCGCATCGTCTCCCCTTGGTCATCGCGATTTCAGCGACCGTTATAAACAGTCTCCTCATAATGGCTATCCGGTTCGTCGTCTGCGGCGATTGGGCCAGGCGCCGCAATATCCAGTCCAACAGGCCGAAAGTGGCGCACTGAATGGCAGCAACCGGCTTTGGAATGATTTTCGTGAAACTTCGGTCTGGATCAAGTGCGCTCATTCGGTTTTGTCCGCTTTTGGACCGGAACGGCGTTTAAGCCGGCAGAGCCGCTGCTTGGCTGCCCCACTGAAGCCCCCTGTGTTCGGCGGCCGTCCGAAACGCCTGCGGCGGCTGGCCACGGGTACGCAGGAAGGCACGCCGCATGCGTCCGGGATCGCCAAAACCGGCGGCTTCGGCGGTGCGCTCAAGCGGGAGATGGCTGGTCTCGATCGCCGTGCGGGCCGTATCGAGGCGCATGCGCTCTACCGCCTTTGCCGGCGTGACGCCGGTCTCGGACGTGAAGGCGCGGGCGAAGTTGCGGGGACTCATGGCCGCGTGATCGGCCAGGCATTCGACGGTCAGCGGTTCGGCCAGGTTTGCCCGCACCCACTCGATCAGCGCGGCGAAGCGGCCGGTTCGCCCGCCCAGTTCGACGAAGGCCGAGAATTGCGACTGGCCGCCCGGCCGGCGCTGGTGCATGACTATCTGCTGTGCGGTGCGGCGCGCCACTTCAGCGCCAAGGTCATCTTCGACGAGGGCAAGCGCCAGGTCTATTCCGGCCGAGATGCCGGCCGACGTCCAGATGTCGCCATCCCTGATGAAAATACGCTCGGCATCCAGCCTGACCTTCGGGTAGCGGCGGTGGAAGTCGTGACTGCTGGCCCAGTGCGTGGTGGCGCGGCGGCCGTCGAGCAATCCCGCCCGTGCCAGCAGGTACGCGCCGGTGCAGACGCTGGTGGTGCGCCGCGCCGGCACGCGCCTCAACCAGGCGACGATCTCGTCCATCGCCTCGATGGAACGGATGATTTCGCCGCCCGATACGATGACGGTGTCGAAAGGGCCGTCGCGCAGAGGTCTGGTGAGAAGCTTCAGGCCAGAGGAGCTTTCAACGTCGCCGCCGCCGGGCGACAGCAAAACCAACTCATAGCTGTCCGGGCGGCAGCGCTCCGCAATCTCGAAGACGGTTGTCGGCCCGGCCGCATCCAGAAGCTGGAAACCGGGGTGAACGACGACGGCAACGTGCCTGCGCATGGCAGTATTCGCCCGATTTATGTCATTTCGGACGAAACCTAACGCCGGTAGCCTCGTCGTCAAGCCATCTGGAGACCGGCAAAAGTCCTGGACGAAACGCTGCGCGCCATCGCTGCCCGCCATGGTGCCCGCACGGCAGACCTCGTCGCCATGCAACTCGAAGATCCCCGGCCACGCGCATCGCCGTGACGTCGCGAAGTCGACGGGCATCTGGCCGGCTCGGGGGGACTTTTCACGGCAAGGGAGTGACTGATGAAAGCATTGATCGCCGGGGCCGGTATCGGCGGCCTCACCACTGCTCTGTTCCTGCATGAGGCAGGCATCGAGGTCGAACTTTTCGAGCGGGCCGACGACATCCGCGAACTTGGCGTCGGCATCAACATGCTGCCTCACGCTGTCAAGGCGCTGGCCGGGCTTGGGCTGATGCCGGCGCTCGACGCGGAGGGGGTGAGGACACGCGAGCTTGTCTACACCAACCGCTTCGGCCAGATCGTATGGCAGGAATTGCGGGGCATCGATGCCGGCTATGAGGTTCCGCAAATCAGCATTCATCGCGGCAGGCTGCTGGGGCTGATTCACCGGGCCGTGGTGAACAGGCTTGGCGGCGACGTCATCAGCACGGCAAGCCGTGTCGATGCCTTCGAGCAGAACGAGGGCGAGGTCGTGGCGCATTTCCGCCGGCATGACGGCTCGCGCGGCGAGGCCCATGGCGACCTGCTCATAGGCGCCGACGGGATTCATTCCGCCGTCAGGGCCGTGCTCTATCCCGAAGAAGGGCCGCCGATCTGGAACGGCACGATGCTGTGGCGCGGCGCCACGCCGTGGCCGGTCTGGCGCGACGGGCGCACCATGGCGGTTGCCGGCGGCAATTTCGCCAAGTTCGTCTATTATCCGATCGAGCCGGATCGCGAAGAGACCAGGCTGACGAACTGGGCGGTGATGGCCAATACCGGCGAGAGCGGCACATCACCGCTGCGTCCCGGCGACTGGAGCCGCCCGGGCGTGATCGACGATGTGCTGCCCTTCGTGCGTGACCGGTTTCAGCTTGATTTTGTCGACCCCGCCTCGATCATCCAGGCAACGGATGGCTTCTACGAATATCCGAACTGCGACCGCGACCCGCTGCCACGATGGTCGTTCGGGCGGGTGACGCTGCTCGGCGATGCGGCGCATCCCATGTACCCGGTGGGGTCGAACGGAGCCAGCCAGGCAATACTCGACGCTGGTTGCCTTGCGATGCATCTGGCCGCAGGACCGACCGTCGAAGCCGCGCTAACACGGTATGACGGGGAGCGGCGGCCGGCCACATCGGCCATCGTGCTGGCCAATCGGCAAGGCGGGCCGGAAGCGGTCATAGACATGGTCGAGGCCCGGGCGCCGCATGGGTTTGATGACATCGACGCCGTCGCTTCGCGCGAAGAACGCAAGAGCGTGGTACGCGGCTATGCGTCCCTGGCCGGGTTTGCAAAACCGAGTTGATCGCGAGTGGCGCGTTTTGCAGCCTACAGGTTTGCCTCGGCGAAGATGCGTGAGGCCCAGTCGAGGAAGACGCGAAGGCGCGGCGAGAGCTGTCTGTTCTGCGGGTAGAGCGCCGACAGCGGCGTCGGCGATGGCGGATAATCGGCCAGCACTTCGACCAGCGTCCCTTCGGCCAGGTCTTTGTCGAAGCGATAGCGCGGCGCCTGGATGAGGCCGAGGCCAAGCCGCGCCAGGTCGGCGGCGGTATCGGAATTGTTGGCGGCGACGCGGCCGGGCAGCCGCACCTCACGGATATTGCCGGCGACAGTGAATTCGAACGGAAGGGTCTCTCCGGTGCGCGACGAGACAAAGCCCACCGCCTGGTGACCGTCGAGCGCATCGGGGGAGGCGGGCGTGCCGTGGCGCTCGAGATAGGCGGGGCTGGCGCAGGTGATCTCGCGGATCATCGCGAGCCGCCGCATGATCATGCCGCTGTCGGGCGGCTCGCCGACGCGGATCACGCAGTCCACGCCTTCACGCACGAGATCGACCAGCCGGTCGCTCTGGCCGATCTGCAGGTCGATGCGGGGATAGCGGTCGAGAAACTCCGGCAGGCGCGGCAACAGGAATGTGCGGGTGAGCAGCGTGCTGGCGTCGATGCGCAGCAGGCCGAAAGGCTCGGCGTTGCGGAAGGCGGCCTCGGCATCCTCGATCTCGGCCAGGATCGACAGGCAGCGCCGATAGTAGGCTTCACCATCCTGGGTGGCGTTCACCTGCCGCGTCGTTCGTTCCAGCAGCCGCGCGCCGAGATGCTCCTCCAGCCGCCGGATGGCTTCCGTCGCGGTTGAGCGCGGCAGGCCGAGATCGGCCGCCGCAGCGGTGAAGCTGCGCCGCTCCAGAACGCGAACAAAGAGCCGCATCGTGTCCAGCCGATCCATGCTCTTTGTTCGCAGTTTCCGAATAGTGATGTCAATGGGTGGATGATTATCCGGAATTCGGCTTGGCCTATATCCGTGTCACCAACAACGCGGAGAGACTTCGATGACAAATCAAACCAGAACCGCGATCGTGACCGGCGCCTCCAAAGGCATCGGCGCCGCCATCGCACAGCGGCTCGCCCGTGACGGCGTCGCCGTTGTCGTCAACTATGCACGGGGCCGTGCGGAGGCCGAAGAACTGGTCCGCGCGATCGAGACCGGCGGCGGCAGGGCGATCGCCGTGCAGGCCGATATCGCCAATCCGAACGGCATCGCCGTGCTGTTCGACGCCGGCGAGAAGGCGTTCGGCGGCATCGACATCCTCGTCAACAATGCCGGCATCATGAAGATTTCGCCGATCGCGCAGACCGACGATGCTTCGTTCGACACCCAGATCGCGATCAATCTCGGCGGCGTGTTTCGCGGCATGCGGGAAGGTGCGCGCCGGCTTCGCGACGGCGGCCGCATGATCAATTTTTCCAGCAGCGTCGTCGGTCTCTATCAGTCGGGCTACGGCGTTTACGCCGCCACAAAGGCGGGTGTCGAGGCGATGACCCACATCCTGGCCAAGGAGCTTGGCGCGCGCCGTGTCACCGTCAACGCGGTGGCGCCCGGACCGATCGAGACCGCGCTGTTCACGGACGGCAAGAGCGAGGCGCAGATCGAGGCCATCGGCAAGATGATCCCGCTCGGCCGGCTCGGCCAGCCCGACGACATTGCCGGGCTGGTCTCGTTCCTGGCCGGTCCGGACAGCTTCTGGGTCAACGGGCAAATCATCCGCGCCAATGGCGGCGTGGTCTGAGGCGGCAACCAGGCCGGCTTGGCTCTCCTGACTGCCTGACTTCCACACTCGAAAAGCTAAGGAAACATCATGCCATTCGCCAACATCAAGCTACCGCAAGCGGCCCTCTCCAAAGCGCAGAAGGAAGACCTCATCCATCGAACGACCGCGATGTTCGTGGACTTTTTCGGTGAGGGCGTGCGCCCCTACACGATGGTGCTGGTCGAGGAGGTCGCCGACGGAGGCTATGGCCGGGCCGACGAAGTGTTCGTCGTGCCGGAAGTTTTTCGCGCGAAGGAGTAGTGCAGGGCTAGACCTCGAAGAGGTGCCTTTCACAAATTGAACCCTTGCCGCATCAGCCATCCTTCGTCGCACCGACCCAGTCGGCGGCCACTTCGGCAAACAGCCAGTCGCGGAACGCCTTGATCTTTTTCTGGCGCAGCGCGCCGTCACGGTAGACGACGTAGTAGCGCGAGGCGGATTTCAGCGCGAGATCGAAGGGACGAACCAGCCGCCCCGCAGCGAGGTCGGCCGAGACCAGCGCGCTTCGGCCGAGCAACACGCCTTCGCCATGCACCGCGGCTTCGACGGCGAAGGTGGCGGAATCGAAGCGCACGCCGCGCTTGGGATCGATGCCGTCCACGCCGGCCTGTTGCAGCCATGTTGCCCAGTCGATGCGAAAGGCGTCGTGGATCAGCTTGTGATGCCGGAGATCCCCGGGCTGGCGCAGCGGATGTTCGCCTTGCAGCAGTTCCGGGCTGCAGACCGGGAAGACCTCTTCATCAGCGAGAAACTCCGCCGTCACCCCGGTATAGCCGCCCTTGCCGTAGCGGATGGCGATGTCGATGCCGTCGCTGACGAAATCGGAAAGCACGCCCGAGGTCGACAGCCGCACGTCGATGTCGGCGTTTGCGCGGTGGAAGCGATGCAGCCTCGGCACCAGCCAGCGGCCGGCAAAACCGTCCGATGTGCTGACATTCAGGATGCCTGCCGTGCGGTCGGGCGTGGCGGCGATGGTGGCGGCGGCGATCTGGTCCAGCGCCGTCCTGACTTCCGATGCGTAGGCCGCGCCGACCGACGTCAGGCGCACGGACCTCGTTCCCCGATCGAAAAGCTGGATGCCGAGCCTGTCCTCGATGTTGCGGATGGCGCGGCTGACCGCGCCATGGGTGACGTTGAGCTCACCCGCCGCCTTGGAGAAACTCAGATGCCTGGCGGCAGCCTCGAAGGCGGGCAAGGCAGTGAGGGGCGGTAGTCTGCGCGGCATGGTCCACCTGTGAGTGTTGCTCACAAATCCTGCACAAAGAGTCGTTTGTCGTCCAGCCCGGAAATGTCCAATCTATAGGGGTAGCAGCGGATATTGATCGGCTTTCCTATCTCGCCGCTGCGCTGAACGACCAGAAACAGTGTGAGCAATCGTCATGCTTGTCCCCTTGCGGACGGCGTCGGCACGCTTGCGCCTACTGAACCACAGGAGACGAACCATGAAACCGATTCTCGAATCCATCAGCGCCGCGACGAGCGGTCTTGCACTCAGAGCCTCTGCAGTCGTCGAGCGCCGCCGGATGCTGCGCCAAGTTTCACGCTTCTCGAACCATCGCTTGCACGACATCGGATTCGAGCGCGACTGGGACGGCTCCATCCTGCGCAACGGGAGGTCGATATGACCAGCACCCTGATCATCGGCGCGACGGGGCTGCTGGGCAGCGAGATGGCGAAGGCCAGCGCCCGCAATGGCGATCGCCTGCACGTTCTGGTTCGTGCGGCAACAGCCGGCGATGAAGAGCGGCTGCGCCCGCTGAAGGAGCTCGGTGCCAAAATCCACGTCGGCGATCTCGACGACTATGACAGCCTTGTCCGCGCCGCCAGTGCGGTGGACCGCGTCATCAGCTCGGTGCATGTGCATTCGGCCAGCGAGATGACGCTGGTGCGGGCGCTGAGGGATGCCGGCGTTTCCCGCTATGTGCCTTCCGCCGGCTTCGGCCTCGACTTCGCCGCCGCCGCCCCGGGCTCGATCCCGCCGCTCGATCTCAAGCGAGGCGTGTTCGACGCGATCAGGCAAGCCGATCTGCCCTACACGGTGATCTACACCAACGGCTTCTTTTCGACCTGGGTGGCGACGCTGGGCGATCTGATGCGCTTTGGCTCGTCGCCCTTGCCGCCCGATGAGGTGACGCTTTATGGCGGTGGCGATGTGCCGGCGACGTTTGTCAGCGAGAAGGACATCGCCGCCGTCACCTTGCGCGCGTTGAACGATCCCAAGGCCATCCGCAGCGAGATCCGCATCGCCCGAAACAAGATCACCCAGAACGAAATGATCGATCTGTGGCGCCGGGTGAGCGGCCGCTCGCCGCGCATCGTGCCTCAGAGTGCGGCGGAGCTTGAGGCGATGATCGCGTCAGCCCCCTGGCTTGGACTGCTGCGGGCATTCTGGATACGCGGCGAGACCGCGCTCGAGACGGCCACGCCGGAAGCCGGAGTGCTGTATCCGGAGCTGGCTTTCGAGACCATCGAGAGCGCCTTTGTTGCGATGGCGGACGCCGCTGGGCGGTAGGAACAGGAGCGCGGCGCTGAAGCTGACGTCGTCGGCGCGGCCGATGAATCCGGCTCGCGGCGTGAGCCGCCCGAGAAGGGCTGGTCTCACCCGTGCGGGCCTGTATCATGGTCATGTGAATTCCTGGGAGGAGGCTTGTGCATGCGGCTGAATCGGAATCTCTGCCAGTGGAGGGTTTGGGTCTTCATCGCCGCAATGGCGCTTTGGCCGCACGCGGCGCCGGCCGATAGCCTCACGCCCGAGCGCATCACTGCTGCCCTGTCGAAGCTCGAAGCGCTTGCCGAAGCCGCCGTCGCGGACGGTGCCGTGCCCGGGCTCGCCATCGGCGTCGTGCGCGATGACGAGGTGATCTTCCTCAAGGGTTTTGGGCATCGCGAGGCCGGCAAGCCTGAGATCGTCGACGCCGACACGGTGTTCCAGATCGCCTCCCTTTCCAAGCCGGTTTCCGCCACCGTCGTAGCGGCGTTGGTTAGCGACAGGATCGTGTCCTGGGATTCGAAGATCGCCGATCTCGATCCGGCCTTCAGGTTGGCCGATCCTTATCCGGCAAGCCAGCTCACCGTCCGTGACCTGTTTTCGCATCGCAGCGGGCTTCCAGGCACCGCCGGAGACGACCTCGAGGACATTGGCTACGACCGCGTCGAGATCCTGCATCGCCTGCGGTTCGTGCCGCCATCGTCGAGCTTTCGGGCCGGGTATTCTTACAGCAATTTCGGATTGACAGAGGGTGCCGTGGCAGCCGCGACACCGACGGGAAAGCCCTGGGAGCAGGTCGCCGAGGAGAAGCTCTACCGTCCGCTGGGCATGGCCTCCACGAGTTCCCGCCATTCGGACTTCGTCAAGCGAACCAACCGCGCCGCGCTTCACGTCAAGGTCGATGGCGCCTGGGCAGCGAGGATAG
>NZ_RZRW01000164.1:0-10616 GCF_003998745.1 Mesorhizobium sp. M7A.F.Ca.US.014.04.1.1
CGGCGAGGCGCCACGGGTCAGGCCCTTGGAGACCGCATCGGTCTTGCCTTCGCTGATGCCACGGCCAAGTGCGGTGTTGGAAAAGTCCGACTGGTCGACATGGGCGAGATCGTTGCGGCCGAGGTAGGAGATCGCCAGCGCGCGGAACACGTAGTCGAGGATCGACGTCGCGCTCTTGATGGCGTCATTGCCCTGCACCATGCCGGCCGGCTCGAACTTGGTGAAGGTGAAGGCGTGCACATATTCGTCGAGCGGCACGCCATATTGCAGGCCCAACGAAATGGCGATGGCGAAGTTGTTGAGAAGGCCACGCAAAGTCGCGCCTTCCTTGTTCATGTCGATGAAGATCTCGCCGAGACGGCCATCGTCATATTCGCCGGTGCGCAGGAAGATGGTGTTGCCACCGATCTTGGCTTTCTGCGTGTAACCCTTGCGGCGGCCGGGCAGCTTTTCCTGCTCGCGCGACACGCGCTCGATGATGCGCTCGACGATCCGCTCGGTGATCTGTGCGGCACGTGCTGCCGCAGGTGCGGCGAGCAGCTGCTCGACGGCTTCATCCTCGTCGTCCTCGCCATCGGCGAGCAGCGAGGAATTGAGCGGCTGCGACAGTTTCGAGCCGTCGCGGTAGAGCGCGTTGGCCTTCAGCGCCAGCTTCCACGACAGCATGTAGGCGCCCTTGGCGTCTTCCACCGTCGCATCGTTGGGCATGTTGATGGTCTTGGAGATCGCGCCGGAAATGAAGGGCTGTGCCGCCGCCATCATCTGGATGTGGCTGTTGATAGACAGCGAGCGCTTGCCGATCTTGCCGCACGGGCTGGCGCAATCGAACACGGCGAGGTGTTCGGCCTTGAGGAACGGCGCGTCTTCCAGCGTCATCGCACCGCAGACATGGATGTTGGCGGCCTCGATGTCCTTGCGGGAGAAGCCGAGCGCCGGCAGCATCTCGAACGAGAAGTCGTTGAGCTGCTCGTCGGTGAAGCCGAACGTCTCCTTCACCCAGTCGGCGCCGAGCGTCCACTGGTTGAAGACAAACTTGATGTCGAAGGCCGACTTCAAGGCTGCGTTGAGCGCCGCGATCTTCTCGTCGGTGAAGCCCTTGGCCTTGAGCGCGCCGGGGTTGATGGCCGGCGCCTGGTTGAGGTTGCCGTGGCCGACCGCATAGGCCTCCATCTCGGCGATCTGGGCTTCGGAATAGCCGAGCGTGCGCAGCGCTTCCGGCACGGCGCGATTGATGATCTTGAAATAGCCGCCGCCGGCCAGCTTCTTGAACTTCACCAGCGCGAAGTCGGGCTCGATGCCGGTGGTGTCGCAATCCATGACCAGGCCGATCGTGCCGGTCGGCGCGATGACGGTCGCCTGCGCGTTGCGGTAGCCATGCTCCTCGCCGAGCTCGATGGCGCGGTCCCAGGCGGCCTTGGCGTGGGTCGCAAGGTCCTGCTGCTTCAGGTCGGAAGCGACGAGCGGCACCGGGTTGACGGCGAGCTTCTCGTAGCCCTGCTTCTCGCCATAGGCGGCACGGCGATGGTTGCGCATGACGCGCAGCATGTTCTGGGCATTGCGGTCGTAGTCGGCGAAGGCGCCGAGTTCGCCGGCCATCTCGGCCGAGGTGGCATAGGCCATGCCGGTCATGATCGCGGTGAGTGCGGCGCAGATCGCGCGGCCTTCGTCGGAGTCGTAGGGAATGCCCGACGTCATCAGCAGGCCGCCGATATTGGCATAGCCGAGGCCGAGCGTGCGGTATTCGTAGGACTGCTTGGCGATCTCCTTCGACGGGAACTGCGCCATCATGACGGAGATTTCGAGCACGATGGTCCACAGCCGCACCGTGTGCTCGTAGGCTGCGATGTCGATCGTGCCGTCGGCGTTGCGGTAGGGCAGCAGATTGATCGAGGCGAGATTGCAGGCCGTGTCGTCGAGGAACATGTATTCGGAGCACGGGTTGGACGCCCGGATCGCACCGGCGGAAGCGCAGGTGTGCCAGTCGTTCATCGTCGTGTTGAAATGCAGGCCCGGATCGGCCGACGCCCAGGCGGCGTAACCGATCTTTTCCCAGAGATCCCTGGCCTTCAGCGTCTTCAGTACCTTGCCGTCCTTGCGGGCGGTCAGGTGCCAGTCGGCATCGTCCTCGACGGCGCGCAGGAAATTATCCTTCAGCGACACCGAATTGTTGGAATTCTGGCCCGAAACCGTGAGGTAGGCGTCCGAATCCCAGTCTGTGTCGTAGGTCTTGAACGACATCGAGCTATAGCCCTGCTTGGCGAACTGGATGACGCGGTAGATGTAGTTCTCCGGCACGGCCGACTTCTTGGCCGCCTTAATCTCGCGCTTCAGCGCGGAGTTGATCGACGGATCGAAGCAGTCGTCGCCATTGCCTTCGCAGTTGACGCAGGCCTTCATGATCGCTTCGAGATGCTTCTTGACGATCTTCGAGCCGGTCACCAGCGAGGCGACCTTCTGCTCTTCATTGACCTTCCAGTCGATGAATTCCTCGATATCGGGATGGTCGGCGTCGACGATGACCATTTTGGCGGCGCGGCGCGTCGTGCCGCCCGACTTGATGGCGCCCGCCGCGCGGTCGCCGATCTTGAGGAAGCTCATCAGGCCCGACGAGCGGCCGCCACCGGACAGTTTTTCGCCTTCGCCGCGCAGCAGCGAGAAGTTGGAGCCGGTGCCGGAGCCGTATTTGAACAGGCGCGCTTCACGCACCCACAAATCCATGATGCCACCCTCGTTGACGAGGTCGTCCTGTACGCCCTGGATGAAGCAGGCATGCGGCTGCGGATGCTCGTAGGAGGATTTCGACTTGGTCAGCTTGCCGGTGAACGGGTCGACATAGAAGTGGCCCTGGCTCGGGCCGTCGATGCCATAGGCCCAGTGCAGGCCGGTGTTGAACCATTGCGGCGAGTTCGGCGCGACGCGCTGGGTGGCCAGCATGTGGGCAAGCTCGTCACGGAAGGCGCGTGCGTCTTCTTCCGACGCCTTGAAGTAGCCGCCCTTCCAGCCCCAATAGGTCCAGGTGCCGGCAAGGCGGTCGAAGACCTGGCGGGCGTCGATCTCGGAACCGTAGCGCTCGGCTTCCGGCAGCTTGGCGAGTTCCGCCTCATCGGCGACGGAGCGCCACAGGAAGGAGGGGACGTCGTTCTCTTCGATCTTCTTCAGGCGTGCCGGAACACCGGCCTTGCGGAAATATTTCTGTGCCAGGATATCGGCTGCGACCTGGGAGAACTGCGCCGGCACGTCGATATTGTCCAAGCG
This sequence comes from Mesorhizobium sp. M7A.F.Ca.US.014.04.1.1, assembly GCF_003998745.1. NCBI lineage: Bacteria > Pseudomonadati > Pseudomonadota > Alphaproteobacteria > Hyphomicrobiales > Phyllobacteriaceae > Mesorhizobium > Mesorhizobium sp. M7A.F.Ca.US.014.04.1.1. The sequence continues at coordinate 3,256 of NZ_RZRW01000164.1, forward strand.
GAACACCACCGAGCCATCCGGATTCTTGATCTCCGAAAGCGCCTTGCGGAATTCGATCTCCGCATAGGCGGACTGTCCTGGCTTGGTGAAACGACGCTCGATGCGCATTGGTCCGGTCCCTTTTGTCTATATGTAGCGCTTTTCCCCAGGGATTTCTGCCCCCGATGCGAAACGCGCATGTCCGCCGTCTGCCGGCGTTCGAAAACGGCCGGCTCTCCATTTCGCAGCCTCCGCCGGCCCTGCTGGTCAAACTCCTTGCGAAGTGCCTGTCCAACGCGCCGACGAACCCACGGGTCCCTCAAAACTGATTTTTTTCCGATTCCCTCGGTCGAGGGAAATTCACACTATCTAGCGTCGAACCTACCTGCAAACACTAAATATAGTATTAACAGACAATTTATTCAAGCCCGACAATTGTCCCTATCGACCCCAACCGCCCCACAATTCCAACGCTTCCGCCGGCCTCGTAACCAGGCGGAAATGCGAGCAAAACGCACATAATCCGGGAAAAAGACCGGGCTCAGAACTTTCCGGTCGCACTCTCAACAGGAGCGCATGGCCTATAAAAGGCGACTCGTTTTGCGCCGTCAAGGATTCGTTTGCGTAGCTTTTGTGACCCCAACATCTTGTGTGTCACATATGTGGATAACGGGGATAGAATGCGGTGCGGCGATCGCAATTTTGTCGCCACCAGGCAATCCGGACGCGGCAACGATCCAAAGCGTCGTGCCTGAATGGATCAGCCGTAGTGCAGCCTGGGTTTTGGCTCGGTGCCGGTGAACTGCACCCCGATACGGTCATTGCGACGCCAGCGGACCTCACACCGATAGGCAATGCCGTCGAGCGGCACATAGAGAAGGAAGCGATCGGGAACCCGGGCTTCCAGCGGTATCTTCAGTTCGGCTCCGCCTTCGTGTTGATTGCGCAGCGTGCAGCCGACTTCCGAATTCGAAATTCCGGTGATGATCGACCCGCCCTTGAGCACGCGCGGACGATGCTCGCGCTCAGGCTCGTCGGACTCGTTTGGAATTGGATTTTCGGGGCTCGCCATCGATCAAAAAATACCAGAGCTGCCGAATCCTACCTTTGATTCCTTAGCAAAGCATTCATGTCGATGGCGGCAACGCGTGTCCAGCCTTTGCAAGCAAGTCCCGTTTTGCAAAGAGCGCGGTGTGGCCGCCCGTCAGGAGAAGCTGTGCGGGTCGGCGCAGAAATAGGCGATGATCTGGCAAAGGTCGGGTTCGTTGACCATGCGCACCGCTTCGCTTGCACGGACCCATTTGCGGGTGCGTGAGCGTTTTTCCTTCCAGCGGTCCGCGACTTTGTCGACATGCAGCGGAAACACCAGGACCTCGCACGGGACTTCTTCGCCGGAAGCCAGCGCCTTGGCGTAGAAGTAACGGCCGGCTTCAAGATGAGAGACACGGCCGCGCAGCCCGGCCTCCTCGCCGGCTTCGCGCGCCGCGGCCTCGCAGAGCGGCTCCCTGGCCTCTGGCCAACCCTTGGGCAAAACCCAACGGCCGGTATCGCGGCTGGTGATCAGCATGATTTCGACGCCGTCTCCCGTGTCGCGCCAGGGCAGGGCGGCAACCTGCAGGCGGCACGGCGCGGTGCCGAAGAGCCGTCGGACCCTTTCGGCCAGATGATTGTGTGTCGTTGGCCTCGTCAACATCGAAGAAGCTAGCCCCAGCCTCCGGAATCGTTTGCCGTCTCACGAATCTTACGGCTAATTGTCGGCAATAAAAGTAAAAAATTTCATTCGCCTGGCCAATTTCCGCCAATAGACGTCGATTTCGCGAAATATCCGGCTCTGCCGGACGTGTTTGCGAAAGCAAATCCATCCCCGGTGCAAGCTGCTGGTCTGTAACAGGGTAGTTGCGAATCAGCCGGCGTGGTCGTCGGCGATCGGCTTCTGGTAGGTGAAGCCCATATCCCACGGGAAATAGATCCAGGTGTCCTGGCTGACTTCGGTGACGAAAGTATCGACCAGCGGCCTGCCTTTCGGCTTGGCATAGACGGTGGCGAAATGCGCCCTGGGCATCATCGCGCGCACGATGCCCGCCGTCTTGCCGGTGTCGGTCAGGTCGTCGATGATCAGCACGCCGGCGCCGTCTTCGGCGAGCAGGGCAGGGGTGATCTCCTTGAGGACCTGCAGCTGCCCCTGGCTGGTATAATCGTGATAGGAGGCGACGCAGACGGTTTCGATGACGCGGATGCCAAGTTCACGCGAGATGATCGCCGCCGGCACCAACCCGCCTCGCGTGATGCAGACGATCGCTTTCCATTGCCCCTTGTTGGCACCGGCAAGCCGCCAGGCGAGTGCGCGAGCGTCGCGATGGAACTGGTCCCAGGAGACCGGAAAGGCTTTTTCGGGAAGGGACATGTCGCGCACTCCACAGCACGCGGGGATCGCGCGCAAGAAAACAGGGGAATGCGCGCGGAATTAGCTGGAAAGCCCCCATCTTGGCAAGAGCAGGGGCCTTGGCAAGGCAAGGGCCAGCGATCGCTGTGGGCTTACCGCGACAGGAAGGCTGCCACCGGCGCGGTGCGCAGCACGCTGCGCGTCACGCCGCCGAACAGAAGCTGGCGCAGCCATGAATGGCTGTAGGCGCCGAGCACCAGCAGATCGGCGCCGGTTTCCGCGATCCTGGTCTGGATGATGTCATCGACCGAACTGCCGCCCGACTGCTGCACCGAGACGCTGACGGTGGCGCCGTGGCGCGACAGCGCCGCCGCGATTTCGGCGCCGGCGGCCTCCGGGCTGTCGTCGAGCGTTTCAGGAGGGTCGATAACCAATATGTCGGTCTTCTCGGCTTCGATGATGAAGGGCAGCGCGTCGAAGGCGGCGCGCGCCGCTTCCTTGCTGCCGTTCCAGGCGAGCAAGACGCGTTTGAAGGTGGTGATCAGCGGACCCTCGTGCGGCACCACCAGCACCGGCCGGCCGGCATCGTAGACCAGCGTGTCAACGTCCGCGCTGGAATCGCCGCCCGTTTCGCGCTGCGCTGCTATGATCAGGTCGGCGGCCCGCACGCTCGAAATCCCGGTCAGCGCGCTGTCACCCGAAAAGCTCTCCAGGCTTCGCCACTCGAAGGAAAGACCGGAATCCTCGATATGCCTGAGAAACAGCGTCCTCAATTTCTCGGCCCGTTCCCGGTTCATATCTGCCGAAACCTGCAGGAATTCGGTGTCGGGAAAGCCTGTGGCAGAGGTGTAGGGCACGGGAAGCGTTTCGGCGTGGATGCCGACCAGATGGCTCTGGAACCGGTTGGCGAGCGGAATGGCGCAGTCGAGCACGCGCTCGGCGTCCTGCTCGTTCTGCAGAATGGCGACGATGGTTTTGAATCGCATGACAATCCCTCAGTTCACGAGCTGGCGAACTCGTGCCGGGGAAACGTTGCAGCGTCGTGCTTTGTTCCGGTCTGGACCAGATCAGCCGGGATTGCTGGCGAAGCCGGCGACCATCGCCTCGACATCGGCGCGGGCAGCGTCCAGCGCCTCCTGGCTGCGGGCACGCACGACCAGTTCGGTCCAGAACTTGCCATCGCCATATTTCGGGTAGGAGCCGATGATCGTATCGGGATGCGCTTTCTGGATATCACCCAGCGGCCCCCCGATGAGGCCTTCGCCGAACGGGCAGGGCACGGTCGCCGACAGCATCTTTGTGCCGGCCTTCAGCGTCGGCACGACATTGTCGAGCATGGCCTGGAAAATCGACGGCACGCCAGCCATGACGTGGACGTTGCCGATGCGGAAGCCAGGCGCGACCGACACCGGATTGTCGATGAGATCGGCGCCGCGCGGCATCCGTGCCATGCGCTTGCGGGCCTCGGTATATTCGATGCCGCGCGCGGCATAGCTTGCTTCCAGCATCGCATAGGCCCGGGCATCGTATTCGCAAGGTACGCCAAAGGCCTTGGAGATGGAATCGGCCGTGATGTCGTCATGCGTCGGCCCGATGCCGCCCGTGGTGAACACATAAGTGTAGCGCGCGCGCACGGCGTTCACCGCCGCGATGATCTCGTCTTCCTCGTCCGGGACGATGCGCACTTCCTTCAGGTCGATGCCGATCGCCGTCATGATGTCGGCGAGATGGCCGATGTTCTTGTCCTTGGTGCGGCCGGACAGAATCTCATCGCCGATGACGAGCATGGCGGCGGTCACGATTTCAGGCATGGGAAGCTCCGGCAAGCGAGTGGCCCGGGAAGGCGAGTGGTCTGAGATAGCGCGGCGCAGCGGTGGCCGCAATGTCATCTCCGCGGCGCCGGCTTTCCTGCCCGACTACATGACCGCCGGAGGTGGATGGCTCGGTCGAAGCCAACTCGTTTCCACACCATGTTCTGCGATGACGTGGCGGTCGAGCAAGATCTCGGCCGCATCGACGGGGGCTATGGCAAGGGGCACTTGCCGGAATTCATGGCCCAGGAGCGAACCGCCGCATCCATCGAGCGCATCGCCGGCCGGGCTGATCGGGGCCTCACCTCAGCTTCACGACAATTTCAAGGAACCATTCGGCTGACTACCGGGTTTTATGAGTGTCGCACCAAGGCGGCTAAGATACGGAGTGATTCAATGGTTACAAAACTTCTCGCAGCATCCGTCCTGACGATCGGTCTCGCCACATCGGCGATGGCGCAGTCACTGGACGACAGGTACTCAAACAATCATGACTGGTGGCTGTTCGGTAACAACGACCAGACAACTGTCGACCCCTACACCACGGGAAGCATCAGTGACGGCTCCGGGTTGAACACCCAAGGCAACACCGGCGCTATTGGCCCATGTGCCCACAACACACCAGGCCCGGACGCTAACGCAGGGCAAAACGTCAACGATCAGTATTGCGGCAAATAGCCAGAACGTGATTTCCGAAAAGCGCACGCCGATTTTCCAGAAATCCATGTTCGAGGGCTAGTCCGCAAGGACAGCCGCTGGCCGCTGGCGCGTCCTCTCTCCGGACGGCGCTGCGGTCGGCGCTCCGTCGAACCGCTCCACATCAACCGCGATACCGAATCAGTCCGAGACTTCTGTCTGCGGCCGGTCGCGGCCGTCGGCCAGTTCCTCATGCCATTTTCCCTCGGCGTCCTCATACTGGATGCCGTCCGTCGCTCCGGCGACCTGCTGCTCGGCCGAGGCGATTTCGGCGGCGCGCAACGCGTCCTGATGCGTCGGAAACGTCTCGGAAAAGGTCGCTCCGACCTTGTAGGCCCAGCCGCCGTCATGTTCGACGATCTTGTAAGTCAGCTTCGCCATGAAAAACCTCCGGTTGAAAGGTCCGTCTGCTCAATGCAGTCGGTCGTCGGGCAGTCTGTCGTCGGGCACCAGCACTTCCGATTCCTTGGCGGCTTCAATCAGCGCCCGGCGCGCATCTGCTGTCGAACGATAACCTTCCAGCACTTTGAGGCAAGTGTCGAGGGCATCACGATGGCGCGGGCCGCGATTGAGCGGCCACACCGTCATCAGGCACTCCGCGGCCTCCTGGGCGCTGCGGATGTGGCGATATTTGCCGACGTGGCCAAGTTCGACGACGACCGGCACTTCAAAAGGTTTGTTGTCCATCATGGCCGCAACGCAAAGCAGCCAATTTGGTTGCAACCATGGCCGTCAGCCTGCGCCCAAACGTCTCAGAGGCTGTTTGAAGGCTCTACAGCGCCGTGTCGGGAGCGCGAACCGTTCAGCCCGCCGCCTTCATCCAATGCTGCATCGTGGTCACCGAACGGGCAAGTTGTGGCGCCGGGTGGATTGTCTCGCTGAATGTCGCCGCCGCACGCCACCCCCAGCGCGGATCAGCCAGGAAGGCCCGCGCCAGCGCCACCATGTCGGCGCGGCCCTCGGTGACGATCGCTTCGGCCTGCTTGGGGTCGTCGATCAGGCCGACGGCGCGGGTCGGAATATCAGCGCCCTTGCGCACCGCCTCCGCCAGATGCACCTGATAGCCGGGGCCGGTGGGCAATTTCTGCAACGGCGAATTGCCGCCGCTCGAACAGCAGAGATAGGCAACGCCCTCGTCCTTCAGCGCTTTGGCCACTTCGATCGCGTCCGCCACGTCGAAGCCGCCGTCGACCCAATCCTTCACGGACAGCCTTGCGCCGAGCATCAGCTTTGGCACCGCCTTGCGCACCGCCTTGGTGATTTCGACGGCAAAACGCATGCGGTTTTCCAGCGCGCCACCCCAGCGGTCCGTGCGCTGGTTGGACAAGGGCGACAGGAACTGGAAGATCAAATAGCCATGCGCGGCGTGCAGTTCGAGGAAATCGAAGCCGGCGCGTTCGGCTCGCCTTGCCGCCTCGGCGAAGCGCTCGATCAGCTGTAGGATCTCCTCGTCCTCCAGAGCGTGCGGCACGTTCCAGCCGGTGTCGTAGGGGATGGCCGAGGCGGAGACGGTCTGCCAGGGATCCTCGTTTGGCTTCAGTGGCCCGCCGCCCTCCCACGGCTTGCGGTTCGAAGCCTTGCGGCCGGCATGGGCCAGTTGGGAGCCGAATTTCGTGCCGGGTGCGGCGACGCGTCGTGCAGCGTCCAGCGCGCGGCGGGCGGCCGCTTCATTGTCTTCAGAGTAAAGGCCGAGGCAGCCATGGGTGATACGCCCGCGCCGCTCGACATCGGTCATCTCGACCGTGACCATGCCGGCGCCGGACATTGCGAGGTTCATCCAGTGATGGAGATGCCAGTCGCTGGCCGAGCCGTCCTCGGCGGAATACTGGCACATCGGCGCGACGGCGATGCGGTTGGGGAAGGTGAGGCCGTCGAGAGTGATCGACTGGAAAAGCGACGCTGTCATGAGAAACTCCGGGAGGGTTCGCAGCTATTTAGGCGACCGATGGCGCCTGCGCCAGACACGAGGCGGTGAAAGGGCTTCTGGACCAATCACGGGCGGGATTGCCGAAATGCCGGTTCGCGGCTACGCCTCGGCCAGGCATGTCTCCCAAAAGTGGCTCCGGTTTTGGGAGAACGACAGGCATAAACAGGAGCATGAAGTGCGACGCGCTTTAGCATGGAGACCGGGATGGAAGATCGTATTCGCGTCCGTTCGGAGGAAATCCTCTCCGACGACTGGGCCATCCTGAAGAAGACCGTCCTCGACTACCGCCGGCGCGACGGTCAGTGGGAGACGCAAATCCGCCAGACCTATGATCGCGGCGATGGTGCGGTGATCCTGCCTTACGACCCCTTGCGTTCGACCGTGCTTCTGGTGCGCCAGTTCCGCTATCCCGCTTACGTCACCGGCCACCGCGAGCCGCTGATCGAGGCCTGTGCCGGTCTGTTGGACGAAAACGATCCGGAGACCGCCATCCGCAAGGAAGCCGAGGAAGAGCTGGGTTATCGCTTGAAGGATATCGAGCGGCTGTTTACGCCCTATATGAGCC
>NZ_RZRW01000165.1:0-10592 GCF_003998745.1 Mesorhizobium sp. M7A.F.Ca.US.014.04.1.1
GTGGGGCGGGACACGGCGACGGGCGGCAACATCGGCGTCACGACGGGCGCGGTGACGGCGCTGGCTGCCGGCAGGATCGGCATCGACGTTGAGACGCTGTCGGCGACGGCCAATGTGACGATCGTGGCGAACGGCGATGTGAAGGCGGGCGGCCCCGGTATCTTCGCTGGCCTTTCCTCGGGAAGCGGCAACGTCGATGTCACGGCGAACGGCGCGATCGACGCGAGCAGCGGGATTGTCGCAGGGACTGTCGGTACAGGTTCGGTGACCGTGAAGGCGGTTGGTCCGATCACCGCGACGACTGGTCGAGGTATCGACGCTGAAAGCTCGGCCGGCAATGTCGCGGTGATAACGGGTGCTGTGAACGCAACTGCGGCTACGGCGATCTTCGCGCTCCAGGACAATCCGGTGGGCGCTGGCACGATCAATGTGACGACGAATGGCAATGTCTCGGGTACGACAGGTATCCAGGCAACCAATCTTGGCACGGGCGCGATCACGGTGATCGCCAATGGCGCGGTGACCGGAACGTCGGCCGAGGGCATCGTCGCGACGGGCAACGGCGTAGTGGATGTGCAAGTCGCCGGCACGGTGACGGGCGCGACGCGTGGCCTGACTTTGACTGGTGGGACGGGCGCCATCAACGTCGCCTCGTCGGGCGCGATCCGTAGTCTTTCCGGACTGTCCAGCGATGCGGCGATCGAGACCAATGCCGCGACGATGGCGCTCACAAACGCCGGTTCGATCGTCGGTACAGCGCAGTTTGCCGGCGGCGCGACACTGTTCGCCAACGACGGGAACTGGAACGGCGCCGGTGGAACCAGTGATTTCGGCGGTGGCGCCAGCAGGCTGGTCAACGACGGGACCGCCGTCGGTGGAAACTCCGCCGGCGTCGCGGAGACGACGCAATGGACCAATCTGTTTCAGTTCACCAATCAAGGCACCTTGACAATGGCCGACGCTGGCGCCGGCGATGTGATCCGGCAAACCGGCGGCAATGCCGCTTTCGCGACTGGCAGCATCATGGCGATCGATATCAACACGGCCGGCCAGGCCGACAGGTTCAGCACCTCCGGCACCGCGACGATCACTGGCGCGACGCTGACCGTGAACGCCGCGGGCGGCATTGCGGTGCCGGGCACCCGCTATACGGTGTTGACCGCCGATGCCGGGCTGACCGGGCAGTTCGCTGCCTTGACTGGAGTTCTCAACACCGCCTTCCTCAGGCTTGTCGATACCTATGACACCAACAACGCCTATCTCGACATCCTGAAATACCGCAACTTCACCGACGCAGCCTTGACCCGCAATCAGATCGCAACCGCTGGGGGGCTCGAGAGCCTGCCGACATCCGGATCCCTGTACAACGTCATCCTCAACCTCGCGACCGACGTGCAGGCACGTGATGCCTTCGACCAGCTCTCGGGCGAGGTGTATCCCTCGGCGCAGACTTCCCTCATCGAAGATAGCCGTCTTCTGCGCGACGCGGCGACGAACCGCATCCGGGCCGCTTTCGGTATCGTCGGTGCATCGGCCGCTCCGGTCATGGCCTACGCCGATCAGACCTATGGCGGTGCTGCGGGCGCCTATGTCTCGCTCGATCCCAATACGACCGCTGCAGTGGCGTCGGACACCGATCGCTTCGCCCTCTGGAGTCAGGGCTTTGGTTCATGGGGCCATACTGGCAGCGACGGCAATGCTGCCCGCGTTGACCGCTCGACTGGCGGTTTCCTGGCCGGCGGTGACGCCGCCATTTTCGACACCTGGCGATTGGGTATCATGGCGGGATACAGCCGCACCAACCTCGATGTGAAAGACCGCGCCTCGTCGGGCTCGAGCGACAACTATCATCTCGGCCTCTATGGCGGCACCACTTGGGATGTTGGGGGCGGCACGCTCGGCTTGCGCACCGGTACATCCTATACTTGGCACGACATCGCGACGAGCCGCTCCGTCACTTTCCCCGGTTTCAATGACAGCCTCAAGGCAGATTATCGCGCCGGAACGGCGCAGGTGTTCGGCGAACTGGGCTATGGTATCCATGCTGGAAATTTAGGCTTTGAGCCCTTCGCCAATCTCGCCTATGTGAACCTCCGGACTGACGGCTTCACCGAGACAGGCGGCGCGGCGACGCTGACAAGCGCTTCGGCAATCACCGATGCGATCTTCACCACGCTCGGCCTACATGCCTCAGGCGAGTTCACCGTCGGCGAGATGGCGGCGACGGTTCGCGGCACGCTCGGCTGGCGCCATGCCTTCGGCGAGACCGTACCGCTGTCGCGCTTCGCATTCGCCGGCGGCGCATCATTCACCGTCGCGGGCGTGCCGATCGCCAAGGACGGGCTGATACTCGATGTCGGGTTCGACATCGCCATCGCACACAATGCCACGCTCGGCCTCACCTATGGGGGACAATTCGGCAGTCGCGCCGCAGACCAGAGCGTGAAAGCCAATCTCGCGGTCAGGTTCTAGTTGGGGGATGGGCCACACGCCGCAGGACGAGCCCGCATTCGCGTCTCCTCGTCCACCCGCGTTCCATTCACAATCCGCGTTTGCCGCCGCCACTTGCGCAAAAGGTAGAGCCTTTAGCCTTTGGAAAGGGAGATGTGGTTCCTCTCAGAGGCGCGGACTGCGCGCTGAGGCGAATCGATGGATATCTTTGGCATCAAGGCACTTCTGATCTGCGCCCTGATCTTCATTCCGTTCGAACATCTGTTTGCCGAGCGGCCGCAGAAGATCTTTCGCAAGGGCTTCGCTGTCGATCTGATTTATCTGCTGTTCAACGGCTTCATCATAAAGCTGGCCATCGTCATGATGGCGGCAGGCGCGCTCGGTGCCGCTGCACTCCTGGTCCCGCAAGCGATAACGCATGCCGTCAGCGGCCAGCCCGTCTGGCTGCAGGTTGCCGAAATCATCGTGATCACCGATGTCGGCGTCTACTGGACACATCGGGCCTTTCACAAAATCCCGGCGCTTTGGAAGTTCCATGCCGTTCACCACGGCATTGAGGAACTCGACTGGCTCGGGGCCTTCCACAATCATCCCGTCGACGCCATCGTCACAAAGGCAATATCGCTGACGCCGATCTTTTTCCTCGGCTTCTCGGAAGCGTCGATCGCCGTCTTTTCGACTCTCTACCTTGGACATACGCTGCTTGTGCATTCAAACGTGCGGATTCCGTTCGGCCCCTTGAAGTGGCTGATCGCCAGCCCGCAGTTCCATCGCTGGCACCATGCCAACCAGCGCGAAGCCTATGACAAGAACTTCGCCGGGCAGTTGCCTTTCCTCGACGTGCTGTTCGGCACCTACAATCCCACCGGTGACAAGGTGCCGGACAAGTACGGCGTCGACGATCCGATCCCTTCCACCTATTTCGGCCAGATCGGCTATCCGCTCCTGCGCCGCAGGAAGCTGCCGAACCGGGCGGTGCCGAACGCCGAAGCCTGACGGCTGGCCCGGCGTTGCGGTATCCACACCGGTCCCCTTTCGAGCCGCAGGACGCCGAACCACCGGAAGGCTTTTCGCCTCGAATCGGCTAAACCTTGCGCCATGAACGAGACCTCACTCTATGCGCCGGTGAAGCGGTTCCTCGAAAGCCTCGACTTTGTCGTCAAAGGCGAGATCGACGGCTGCGATGTTGTTGCGTTGCGCGAGGGGGAGCCGCCGGTTGTCGTCATCTGCGAGTTGAAGCTGCAGTTCAATCTCGAACTGGTGCTGCAAGGTGTCGATCGTGCGGCGGCCTGTGACGAGGTGTGGCTGGCCGCGCGCATGTCGGCTCGCGGCAAGGGACGCGAAAGCGATGCCAGGTTCCGCAATCTCTGCCGCCGGCTTGGCTTCGGCTTGCTTGGCGTGACCGCGACGGACCGGGTCGAGGTGCTTCTCAGCCCGATCGCGCTGGCGCCGCGCAAAAATGCCCGCCGGCGCTCCCGCCTGGTCGATGAGCACCAGCGCCGTCGCGGCGATCCCGTTGCCGGAGGAGGATCGCGCAATCCGATCATGACCGCCTATCGCCAAAGCGCCCTCGCCTGCGCTGCCGCCATGGTGGATGGCCCCAGGCGGCCGCGAGATCTGAAGGCGGTGACGCCGATCGCGCCCAAGATCCTGCAGCACAATGTCTATGGCTGGTTCGCGCGCGTCGACCGCGGCCTCTACGATCTTACCGATGCCGGCCGTGCCTCTTTGATCCGTTGGCCGCAGGCATCGCACGACGAATCCCGACACGCAATTTTGAACGCAGCAGCCATATGATTGAAGATTCCCGCAGCGTCCGAGGCGGTCCGCTCGGTTGATTTCTCCGACAAAATATGTTGCTTGTCCCGCCCATGAAGAAGCTCTGCATGACCGCCTTGGCGTCAGTGACACTGAGTTTTCCAGCCAGCGCAATGGACAATGCATTGCGCGCCGGACTGATGAAACTCGATCCCCAAACTCGCCTTGAACAGCGTTGCGACGCCGAAGTGCTCGACCGCATCACCCATGACGATCGCAAGTTCAAAGCCGATCGCGTCGTCGCCTACGCCTTTGCCACGCCCGAGATGGGCGCCGATGCAATCAAGAGCCCGGGTGCTGCGTTTCGCAGCAAGGGGCAGTGGTACAGGCTGAAATTCAAGTGCCAGACCGGGCCGGACCATATGGAAGTCTTGCAACTCCGCTACCGGATCGGCGACGAGATTCCGGAAGCCGACTGGGCAAAGTATAATCTCTACGATTGATTGGCGATCGGCCATGGTTTTGCCTGGCTGTCGGCGAGTGCCGCGAGCATTGGATCTGGCTTGACGTAGCGATGCTTCGGTGATGGCGCCACGCGTGATCCCTTGACGCCAAGGGACCACCAAGTTAGGGCCTCTGGGTAATCGACGAACACTCGGCAAAATCAGCAAGGGCTTCCGGTCGATGGACATTTTTTTCAGCGCTGCCAGCCTGACCGCCCTGCTCCAGGTCATCGCCATCGACCTCGTGCTGGCCGGCGACAATGCGATCGTCATCGGCCTTGCCGCTGCCGGCCTGCCGGCTGACCAACGCAAGAAGGCGATCCTCATCGGCGTGATTGCGGCAACGGTGCTGCGCATCGGTTTTGCCGCAATTACCGTCAAGCTGCTGGCGATCGTCGGCCTGCTGCTGGCCGGCGGCATCCTGCTGCTGTGGGTCTGCTGGAAAATGTACCGCGAGCTGCGCACGTCACATGCCGATGAGCTGGAAGCGACCGAGGCGCTGTCGAATTCGGACCTCAACAGTGACCAAGCAGTCGCCGGCAAGTCGAAGCGCAAGACCCTTGGCCAGGCTGCCTTGCAGATTGTCGTCGCCGATGTGTCGATGTCGCTCGACAACGTGCTGGCGGTGGCTGGAGCGGCGCGTGATCATTTTCCGGTGCTGGTCATCGGCCTTGTGCTGTCGATCGCGCTCATGGGGCTGGCTGCGACCTTCATTGCCAAGCTGCTGCATCGCCACCGCTGGATCGCCTATGTCGGCCTGCTGATCATACTCTATGTCGCGCTGGACATGGTCTATCGCGGCGCGGTGGAGGTCTGGCCACATGTGAACAACGTGGTCGGCTGAAGCTGGCGGACATCCGCGTCTTCACTCCGTCGAAGCAAGACCGCCGTGCGTTTTGCCGCATCGCGGGCCTGCCCATACCAATGCCGCAATAAGTGTGGTACTGCGCCGGCAATCCTGAAAAGCCCGGAAACCCTCTATGTCCGCTCCCCGCGTGAGTTTTGTCAGTCTTGGATGCCCGAAGGCCCTCGTGGATTCGGAGCGCATCATCACGCGCCTGCGCGCCGAAGGTTACGAAATCGCGCGCAAGCATGACGGCGCCGACCTCGTCGTCGTCAACACCTGCGGTTTTCTCGATTCCGCCCGCGACGAGTCGCTCAACGCCATCGGTTCCGCGCTTTCGGAAAACGGCCGAGTGATCGTCACCGGTTGCCTGGGCGCCGAGCCGGACGTCATTCGCGAAAAGCACCCCAATGTGCTGGCGATCACCGGGCCGCAGGCCTATGAGAGCGTGATGGCCGCGGTGCATGAGGCCGCACCGCCGTCGCACGATCCCTATATCGATCTCCTGCCGCCGCAGGGTGTCAAGCTGACGCCGCGTCACTACGCCTATCTCAAGATTTCCGAAGGCTGCAACAACCGCTGCACCTTCTGCATCATTCCCGCACTGCGTGGCGACCTCGTCTCGCGGCCGGCGGCCGATGTGCTGCGTGAGGCTGAGAAACTGGCCAAGGCTGGCGTCAAGGAACTTCTGGTCATCTCGCAGGACACCAGCGCCTACGGCATCGACATCAAATACCAGACGTCGATGTTCGGCGACCGTGAAGTGCGCGCAAAATTCCTCGATCTTTCGGAGGAACTGGGCAAGCTCGGCATCTGGGTGCGCATGCACTATGTCTACCCCTACCCGCATGTCGCCGACGTCATCCCGCTGATGGCGGAGGGCAAGATCCTCCCTTACCTGGATATCCCGTTCCAGCATGCCTCGCCGCAGGTGCTGAAAAACATGCGCCGGCCCGCGCATGGCGAAAAGACGCTCGAGCGCATTCGCGGCTGGCGCGAGGTCTGTCCGGATCTGGCCATCCGCTCGACCTTCATCGTCGGCTTCCCCGGCGAGACGGATGACGATTTCGAGATGCTGCTCGACTGGCTCGATGAAGCCAAGATCGACCGCGCCGGCTGCTTCAAATACGAGCCGGTCCGCGGCGCCCGCTCCAACGATCTCGGTCTCGAACAGGTCCCGCAGGAAATCAAGGAGGCGCGCTGGCACCGCTTCATGCAGCGTCAGCAGAAGATTTCGGCGACACAGCTGGCCAGAAAAGTCGGCAAGCGCCTCCCGGTGCTGATCGACGAGGCGCATGGCACATCGGCAAAGGGCCGCACCAAATACGACGCGCCCGAGATCGATGGCTCGGTGCACATCCAGTCGCGTCGTCCGCTGCGCCAAGGCGATATCGTCACCGTCAAGATCGACCGTGCCGACGCCTATGACCTCTATGGTTCGGCGGTCTGACGCCTCGTTCCGCGTAAATTTACTACATCTGGCGATAATCTAGGCCTCTTAACCCGCTCAGCCGCGATCCGCTCTATGGTTTGCCGACCGTAGATGCGGGAAATGCGGATGAACACCAGACCTGCGGAACAAAATTACATTGCGACGCTGGACCTGCTCAGGCTGGTCGCGGCGATGGCTGTCGTGTTCTTCCACTATTTCTTTCGCGGCGCGGCTGCCGAGGGCATTCTGGCTGAGGGTTATCCGCTTGCGGCACCGTTCGCCCTCTACGGCTATCTCGGCGTCAATCTGTTCTTCCTGATCAGCGGTTTCGTCATTGCCTGGTCGGCGGAAAACCGCAGTTGGGACCAGTTTGCGGTCGCGCGGTTCGTTCGCCTCTATCCGGGCTTCCTGCTCTGCATGACGATCACCTTCGCGATTGTCTTCCTTGCCGGGTCGCCGCTGCTTTCGGCCTCTTTCGTTCAGTATGCCGCCAATCTGTCGATGTTCGCGCCGGCGTTCGGCCAGCCCTTCATGGACGGCGTCTACTGGTCGATCGTTCTTGAGCTGGTGTTCTACGGCTGGGTGACGCTGGCGCTGCTCACCGGGCTGTTTCAGAAACGCAAGCTGGAGCTGATCTTGATCTGGCTGGCGATCTCGGCCTTGAACGAGTTCTTCATCGGCAGCGGCGCCGCCAGGCTGCTGTTCATCACCGAGTTTGGACCGTTCTTCGCCGCCGGCGTGCTGGTCCACCACCTGCATGCGCATGGCCGTTCACTGCCTGCAATGCTGCTGCTTGCCGCCGCGTTCCTGATCTCCTGCGGCACGCTGTCGGTGACGCAGCACTGGATGCTTGGCCACTACGGCATTGCCGTTTCGTCGGCCAATCTGGTCATCGCCAACGTCGTCATGCACGCGGCCTTGATCGGTGCGGTGCTGCTGCGCGGCCGTATCAGGGCATCGGGGCTCACCCTGGCGCTGGGCGGGCTGACCTATCCGCTCTATTTGCTGCACCAGGACATCGGCTATCTCGCCATCAATGCGGCAACGCCCCTTATCGGCAAATGGTTTGCCGCCTTTGGCTGCGGCGCACTTATGCTTTTCGTTTCGTGGGCAATCTGGCGCGCCTGCGAACGACCCGCACAGCGGCTGCTGAGGATTTGGCTCGGCCGCGCGGTCGATGCTGGCCTGGCGCGATTTCGTCGCGTCTCAGCCGGAGCGCAGCCCGCCGAATGAAAAAGGGCGCCTCGCGGCGCCCTCCTCATTTCGATCTCTTGCGCTACTTACTGCGGCAGCTTGTCGTCGACACCCTTCACATAAAAATTCATGCCGAGCAGCGTGCCGTCATCGGCGACTTCGCCATCCTTCAGCCACGGCGTGCCGTCTTGCTTGGCGATCGGCCCGGTGAAGGGGTTCCAGCCGCCGGCGATCTTCTTCTCGGTGGCCTCCGCCATCGCCTTCACGTCGTCGGGCATGTTGGTGTAGGGGGCGAGCTTGACCGCGCCGTCCTTGATGCCAAGCCAGACATTGTCCGGCTTCCAGGTGCCGTCGAGGGCTGCCTGGACCCGGCTGATGTAATAGGGACCCCATTCGTCGGTGAGCGAGGTCAGCTGCGCGTTCGGCGCGAACTTGATCATGTCGGAGGACTGGCCGAAGCCGTGCAGCTTGCGCTCCTCGGCCACCTGCAGGGCAGCGGTCGAATCGGTGTGCTGGACAATAATGTCGGCACCCTGGTCGAACAGCGCCTTGGCGGCGTCGGCTTCCTTGCCCGGATCGAACCAGGAATTCACCCAGACGATCTTGGCCTTGAAGTTCGGGTTGATCGACTGCGCGCCGAGCATGAAGGAGTTGATGCCCATCACCACTTCGGGGATCGGGAAGGAAACGATGTAGCCGGCAACGCCTGCCTTCGATTCCTTGGCGGCGATCTGGCCGAGCACATAACGGCCTTCATAGAAACGCGCATTGTAGATGCCGAGATTGTCAGATGTCTTGTAGCCGGTGGCGTGCTCGAACATCACCTTCGGGAATTTCTTGGCGACCTTCACTTCTGGGTCCATGAAGCCGAAGGAGGTGCCGAAAATGATCTTGCAGCCTTCGCGTGCCAGGCGCTCGAAAGCGCGGTCGGCGTCGGGGCCTTCCGAGACGTTTTCAAGATAGGCGGTTTCGACCTTGTCGCCGAGCGCCTTCTCCACTTCGAGACGGCCCTGGTCGTGCTGGTAGGAATAGCCGAAATCGCCGATCGGGCCGGTGTAGACCCAGCAGGCCTTCAGCTTGTCCGCGGCCTCGGCCGTCGCTGCCAGCGACATGGCGGCGGTCGTGGTCATCAGGGCAATAAGCAGTTTTTTCATCGTGTTACCTCTCTGAGTTAGCCTTGGAGCTTCCCGTTTGTTTTTGTTGTCAACGATCCGGAACGAATGGCTGCCCCAAGGAAGCCGGCGTGTTCATCATCGTCAGACGCTTGTTGCGCGAGATTAGAACGAGAACCACGACGGTTGCCAGATAGGGCAGCGAAGAAAGGAACTGTGAGGGCACTGGAATGCCAAAAGCCTGTGCATGAAGCTGGCCGATCCATACCGCGCCGAAGATGTAGGCGCCGGCCAGCACCCGCCATGGCCGCCAGGAGGCGAACACCACCAGCGCCAGCGCGATCCAGCCGCGGCCGGCGCTCATGTTCTCCACCCATTGCGGCGTGTAGACCAGCGAGAGATGGCCGCCGGCGAGACCGGCACAGGCGCCGCCGAAGATGACCGCGAGGTATCGGTAGCGGATGACCTTGATGCCAAGCGCATGCGCCGAGGTGTGGCTGTCGCCGATCGAACGCAGCGTCAGCCCGGTGCGGGTCTTGAACAGGAACCACATGACGGCGGCGGTCAGTGCGATCGAGATGTAGAAGATCGGATCCTGGCCAAACAGCAGCCTGCCGACCACAGGGATTTCCGTCAGGCCGGGAATGTCGAGGTTGGGCAGCCTTTCGCCGGGCTGGCCGACGAAGCTGGTGCCCATCATGCCGGACAGGCCAAGGCCGAGCAGCGTCAGCGACAGGCCGGTCGCCACCTGATTGGTGGCCAGCGACAGCGTCATGACGGCAAACAGCAGCGAGAACACCGCGCCCATGGCAATGGCCGCCAAAAGGCCGATCCAGGGTGATCCGGTGAGATAGGTTGCGCCGAAGCCGCCGACGGCGCCCATGATCATCATGCCTTCGACGCCGAGATTGAGTACGCCGGAGCGCTCGACCACCAGCTCACCGATTGCCGCGATCAGCAGCGGCGTTGCCGCGGTGGCGATGGTCAGAAGGATGTTTACGGTGATGTCCATCAACGGGCTTCCTTCAGCTTCGGTGCGGCTTCGAGTTTGGCCACGCCTTCCGGTTTGGTCAGCGCCAGGCCGACCAGACGTATGCGGTAGTGGATGAGCGTGTCGCAGCCGAGCACGAAGAACAAAAGCATGCCCTGGAACACCCGCGCCACCTTGTCGGAGATGCCGAGCGCGCTCTGCACTGCTTCGCCGCCGAGATAGGTCAGTGCCAGCACCAGTCCGGCGGCAACGATGCCAAGCGGGTTGAGACGGCCGAGGAACGCCACGATGATGGCGGTGAAGCCGT
>NZ_RZRW01000166.1:0-10515 GCF_003998745.1 Mesorhizobium sp. M7A.F.Ca.US.014.04.1.1
CGCCGCAAGCCTGCGGGTACTGGCCGGGGGCGGCTACGCCGATGCCGACTGGGTCAAGGACTTCACCGCCGCGACCGGCATCGGCGTCGATGTCGTCTTCATCGGCAGCGACGACGAGATCTGGGCCAAGATCAAGGGCAGCGAGGGCCAGGACTTCGACGTCTTTGCTGTCAACACCGCCCAGTTGCAGCGCTACATCAAGGCTGACCTGGTGTCGCCGATCGACGTCACCAAGCTCGCCAACCAGAAAGACGTGCTGCCGCGCTTCCGCGACCTGACGGCGGTCAGCGGCGTGACCAAGGACGGCAAGGTCTACGGCATTCCGTTCTGCTTCGACTCCATCGGCCTGATCTACGACACCGACAAGATCAAGCCGGCGCCGACCTCGATGTCGGTTCTGTGGGACCCGGCCTACAAGGGCAAGGTGCTGGCGTATGATAATGGCGAGCACAATTTCTCGTTCACCGCACTGACGCTCGGCTACAAGGATCCGTTCAACCTCAATGAAGAGCAGATGGCTGCAGTCAAGGCCAAGCTGGTCGAACTCAAGCGCAACGTGCTCAGCTTCTACACCACCGCCGACGAGGCGCAGCAGATCTACCAAAACAATGATGTGGCCCTGATCTGGGCCAATTACGGCCAGCAGCAGGTCAAGGCGCTGCAGAAGATCGGCGCCCATGTCGCCTATGTCAATCCGAGCGAGGGCGCGCTTGCCTGGCTCGACAACTGGGTCATTTCCAAGGGTGTCCGTGATAATGCGGCAGCCGAGAAATGGATCGATTTCATGCTGAGCAAGAGGGTCGGCGGCGAGCTTTCCGAGCGCACCGGCTTCGGCAACACGGTGACGGAAACCGGCAGCGCCGGCGGCAACGACAAGCTGGTCTGGCTCAACAATGTCGAGGACCCGCTCAAGCGTTCGGACATGTGGAACGAGGTCAAGGCAACGCCCTGATCTTTGTGCCCTCTGCCTTCGAAGGACCCGGCGGTCCGGAGGTTCCGGACCGCCGAAGCGTATGCGAGAGTATTTCATGAACCAGAACACCGACCTCTTGACGCTGCGGTCCGTCTCGAAATCCTACGGCACGGTCCCCGTGCTGCACGACATCGACCTGTCGATCAAGGACGGTGAGTTCCTCACCGTTCTTGGACCATCCGGCTCCGGCAAGACCACGGTGCTGCGGCTGATCGGCGGGCTGGAACCCCTGACGTCGGGCGAGATACGCCTGGATGGGCAAGACATCAGCCGCATGCCGATCAACCGGCGGCCGTTCAACACCGTGTTTCAGGACTATGCGCTGTTCCCGCACCTGACCGTTTCCGGCAATGTCGGTTACGGGCTTTCGGTTCGCCATGTCCAGCGCAAGGAAATCGCGCGCCGAGTCGCGGAGGCGCTGGAACTGGTCCAGCTCGGGCGTTTCGCCGACCGCTTTCCGGCGCAGCTCTCCGGCGGTCAGCGCCAGCGCGTCGCACTCGCCCGTGCGCTGATCTGCCAGCCGCGCCTGATCCTGCTCGATGAGCCGCTCGCCGCACTCGACCTCGAACTGCGCCGGCAGATGCAGGTGTTCCTAAAGTCCATCCAGCGCGAAATCAGGACCACCTTCCTGTTCGTCACCCATGACCAGGAAGAAGCCATCGGCATGGCCGACCGGATCTGCGTCATGGAGGCCGGCCATATCCGCCAGCTCGGCACGCCGCACGACCTTTACTACAGACCGAATTGCGAATTCGTCGCGCGTTTCTTCGGCGAGAACAATCTGGTGGCCGGGAAACTCGGACCGGTCCAGGGCGAGCTGCGATCGATCGAGACGGCGCTCGGGCGCCTCATCTGTTCGATCAGCGACCAGCCGCATTTGAAAGCCGCAGCGGAAGGCGCCAGCGCTTACGCCGCGTTCCGTCCAGAAGCCTTGCACCTTGCGGATGCAAAGGACACCGACAACCGTTTTTCCGGCACGATCTCCGATCTGGCCTTTGCCGGCTCGTCGACCGTCGCCGCCATCATGGCCGGCGCCGACAATGCCGCGCAGCGCTTGCGGCTGCGCGTGCCTAGCCGCGTCGACGGCAGCGCGCTCAAATCCGGCGAGGCTGTATCGCTTTCGTTTGCGCCGCATGAAGGCCATCTGGTGCTGGCATGAGCGAAGCCGGATCGACACTGCCTGCGGAAAGACGGCTGTCACTGCTGGTGACGGTGCTGGCGTTTGCCTTGCCGGTGGTCTTCGTCCTGGTGCCGCTGGCGATCTTCCTCGGCTACAGTTTCTTCAGCGTCGACCAGGGCACGATCGTCTACGGCTTGTCGCTGGGCAACTATGTCAGGTTCTTCACCGATCCGGTCTTTCTGCCGGTGTTCTGGAACACCATCGTGCTGTGCGTGTCGGTGGCCATCATCTGCATCCTGCTTGCCTATCCCGCCGCCTATTTCCTGACGACGCTGAAAGGCCGCTGGCGCTACGCCTTGCTGATGCTGCTGCTGGTGCCACTGCTGATGAGCTACGTCATCAAGATCTATGCGATCCGCAGCATCCTGGGCCTCAACGGCTTCCTCAACAAGGCGCTGGTGGCGCTTGGTATCCTGCAGGAACCGTCGACGCTTTTTGTGTTCAACATGAACGCCATCCTTTTGACGCTGACCCTGCTCCTGATCCCCTTCGCCATCCTGCCGATCTTCCTGTCGCTGGAGCGGATTCCGCAGGTGCTGCTGCGCGCATCCGACGATCTCGGCGCGAGCGGCTTGCAGACCTTCCTGCGCATCACCTTGCCGCTCAGCCTGCCCGGCGTCGCTTCGGCGGCGAGCTTCGTCTTCGTGCTGGCGATCGGCGATTTCCTGACGCCGCAAATGGTCGGCGGCATCAGCGGCTTCACCTTCGGCCGCATCCTCTACAGCCAGTTCGGCACGGCCTATAACTGGCCGTTCGGCGCGGCGCTGTCGGTGGCGCTGGCCGTCGTGGTGATCGCCGCAATCCTCGTCGGCGAACGCTTTGGCCGCAACCCGGGGACTTCGGTATGAGCGCCCTGCCCCGACTGTCCACGATCTTTCTGGCCGTGATCACGACACTGGTTGCGGTGCTGCTCTACAGCCCACTGTTCGTGCCGATCGTGTCGTCGTTCTTCACCATTTCGCATGGCTCCGTCGACTGGTCGTCGCCGACCCTGTCGACCTATGTGGCGCTGGCTGAAAACCACGACATATTGGTCGCTCTGCGCACGACGCTGATCGTCGGCGTCTGCACCGTCATCCTGTCGGTGGTCAGCGGAACGCTGCTGGCGCTCTATTATCATGGGCGCCGTTCCGGACGCTCGCTGCTGCAGTTCATCATCTTCCTGCCGTTCCTGATGCCGCCGATCATCAGCGGCCTGGCGCTGCTGATCTTCTTCCGCGAGATCGGCCTCGAACGCTCGCTGCTGACGGTCGTTATCGGCCATACGGTTTTCGTGTTGGCGATAGTCTACCGCACGGTACTGATGCGGCTGCAGTCGATGAGCCGCACGCTGGTTGAAGCGTCCTACGATCTCGGTGCCACGGGCTGGCAGACCTTCTGGCGCATCATCCTGCCGAACCTGTCGAGCGCCATGGTCGGCGGCGCCATCCTGGCCTTCGCCCTGTCATTCGACGAGACCATGATCACCATCCTGGTCACTGGCACGCAAAGCACGCTGCCGGTCAGGCTGTGGGCGATGATGCGGCTTGGCTTCTCACCCGATATCAATGCGCTGGTGGCGCTGATCCTGATGTTCACCGTGCTGCTCTGCGTGCTCGCCGCCCGCTTTCTCATCCCCAGGCAAGTTGCGACGGAACGGACGTGAGTGCCGGGCAAGAGCGCCGCAATGAGGCAACCATATTCTTGGCCCGGCATCGATGCTGACATAATCGATGCCGGACCAAACGGAATGATGCTTACTGAAGCTTGGCCTGCAAGGCGTTGACATCGTCGGTGGTCATTTCACCGTCCGTCGCTACCTTGCCGTCGACGATCTTCCACAGCCGGAACGGGCCTGTGATGTCGCCATATTTATCGAAGGCGACCGGGCCGATGACGCCTTCGTAGCGGATCGGCTTGCCGTCCTTGATCAGGCCGAGCGCCTTGGCGAACTCTTCCTTGCCAGCAAAGATCGGCGTGCCGGCCGGATCGACCGCCTTGTACATCGCGTCCTTGATCTTGGCCGGGTCCTCAGAGCCGGCAATGGCGATGGCGAGGCCAACAATCGCGCCGGCGTCATAGGAACGGTCGGCTGCCGGATTGGTCGGTTCGATGCCGGAGAATTCCTTATAGTTCTTGGTGAAATACTCCGTCGAGGCCGTCGGGCTGGTGCCGGACGACGTGCCGTAAGCTTCCTTCAGATAATCGGCGCCGACGGATTCGATGAAGTCCGGGCTGTTCATGCCGTCATTGAGCAGGAATTTCTGCACGCCGCCCTGCGAGATCCAGGTGCGGGCGACCGTGGCGCCGTCGACCGGTGTGCTGACGAGGTAGAGACCGTCCGGTTCACCGGCCATTGCCGCGGTGACTTCGGAGGCATAGCTCGACTGCTTTTCATTGTAAGGCGTGTCGGAGACGATGGTGCCGCCGAGCGCTTTGTAGGCACGCGAGAATTCGGCCACCATGTTGACGCCGAAATCGTTGTTGACGTGGATGATCGACAGCTTCTTGAAACCCTTGTCGATGGCATATTTGGCGGCGGCGACACCCTGTAGCGCATCGGAGGTGATGGTGCGGAAGAAGATGCCGTTGGTCTTGCCGTCGCGGCCGAGCGCGGTGAGCGTCGGCGAGGACGATGCCGGGGAGACCTGGACGATCTTGGCCGGTGCCGTGACCGATGTCAGGATTGGGATCGACACCGAAGAAATGATGCCGCCGATGATCACAGGCACTTTCTTGACCTGCACAAGCTGAGTGGCGGCGTCGACCGCGATGTTGCCCTGGCTCTGGCTGTCGCGCGTGTCGGTGACGAGATCGCAGCCGCGCACTCCGCCGGCTCCGTTGATGTCGCGGAAGGCCATCTCGACCGACTTGGCGCCGGCCTGGCCGTATTCACCGGCCGGGCCGGTCAGCTCCATGACGAGGCCGACGGTGATCTTGCAGTCGGCGGCCTGAGCAGCACCCGCCATCGTGACGAGGGCCAGCGCTGTGGTGAGTTGGAGTATCGTCTTTGTCATTGTTGTTCCCCTTTCGTTACTCGACTGTATTTGAACTCTGGAGCTTGTTCAGCGTTCCGGCACCTGCAGCCAGGTTTCATGCAGATGTCGCCATTCGACGCCGTTGGGCGCCGATGAACTGGTGGTGAAGACGGCGCTCGATTGACGGCGGCTGTGCTTGCCTGCGCGCAGCTGCGCTTCGACATAGAGGACGACGATAATATCCGCGTCCTGCCAGCCGGGCCGGATGTCCTCGATCGAAATGGCGAAACCATCGTCGCAGGAAGCACGGCTTGCGCGGACATGGTCGACGACCGCTTCGCGATCGAGGATCTGCCCGTCCGGCGCCACCATGCTGAGGTCCTTGCCCATGGCGCGTTCGAAGCGGCCGAAGTCCACCGTGTTGGCTCGCGCGGCGACGAACCAGTCGACGAAGAAGCGGTGCAGGTCGATGATTTCGGCGCTGGCGCGTGAAAACAGGGAGGGTTCGCCGCTCATTTCTTCCCCGCATTGAGGTTGTAATGCATGATCGAACCGTGGCGGCCGCGGCGGTCGCGCTCCAGCGTGTAGACGTCACCTTCGAGGCCGGTGCCTTGCGCGATGACGGCCGCAATCCGCTCCCGGTCCTCGGCGTCGAGCGCAACGTCCATGATTTTCGCATTGGCGATGGCGTGGGCCTGGTTGCGGGCGCCGACGATGACCGCCGCCACTTGCGGCTGCTCCAGCACCCAGGCGCTGGCGATGGTGGCGACGTCAACGCCGTGGCGGTCGCCAACGGCCTTCAGCGCCTGCAGCCAGTTGTGGAACGGCTCCCAGCCGCCAAAATCATCGATGATCAGCTTGTACTTGACCAGCGAGCGGTTTTCGAGCGGCGTGGCGGGCTCGGCCGCACCGAGCCATTTGTTGCTGAGGAAGCCGCCGGCAACTGAGCCATAGCAGAGGAAGCTGACGCCGTTCTGTTTTGCGAGCGCGGCCAGGCTGTTGCCCGGGCGCTGGTCGAGCACGGAATATTGCAGTTGCTGGCTGACCAGTGGGATGCCGGCAGCGAGTATCTCGGCGAGCCTTGGCGTGTCGAAATTGGTGGTGCCGAGATTGCGCACCTTGCCCTCCAACCGAAGCTCGTTGAGCCAGCCCATGGCATCGACATAGCGCGGCTGTTCATAGTCCCACCAATGGAACTGCACGAGATCGAGCCGCTCGGTCTTCAGCCGCCGCAATGACTGGTCGACGATGCGCCTGATGTAGTCGCGGCTGATACTGGCCAGCCGTTCGAGGTCGGGCACCAGCTTGGTGTGCACCTTCATCCGGGCCGCGACGTCGAGGCCGCGCTCGCTGGCCAGCTGCAGGCGCGCGGCACCGATCAGCTCCTCGACGCCGGTGTAGATGTCGGCGCAATCATAGGTCCAGATGCCGGCATCGAAAGTGGCGATCAGATCGGCCACCGCCTGGCTGCGATCAATGGCGCCGTGGCCGCCAGCCAGCTGCCAGCCGCCGCGAATGACGCGCGAGATGGTGTAGCCGGGGCCGAGTTCGAAGGTCTTGGCGGTCATCTAAGGTCATCCTCTTTCGGCAGCGGCACCGCCGTCGTCTCGGCGTGGCTGAACCGCCGCTTGGCGGCCCTGACGATCCGCAGCCGGCTGCCGCAATTGGGATCGGGACAAGCGATCTCGGCGTCCGAGGTCATCCAGTCGTTCGGGTGGGTTGGGCGCTGCTTGGCTGCCAGCAGCGGCAACACGGCGGCGATCGAATAGATCGAAAAACCCTGCCCTGCCGGCATCGACAGCATCTCGCCCTTGAGCTCGAAATAGTCGCCTTCCTTGGCGCCGCAATAGATAGGTTTGTCCTTGGGGATGATCGCCTCGACGCGAAGGTCGAACAGCTCGAAACCGTCGTCGGCCATGTCAGGCCTCCATCAGGCTGAAGGTGACATCGCAGGCGCCGTTGCGGCGGATGACACCGCACGCGGCGGCGAACCGGTCACGCTCTTCGACGCGCACCTGCGCCACCACACTGCCGGCCAGCCAGCCTATCGGGAACAAGAGCCGCGCGCCCTGCCCGTAGTAGAGGCCAATGTCGAAGATCGCATTGGGATTGCCGCCCCACATGCGTGGCGGCACGTAGGACAGTACGATGTCGCCCGGCTGCGGGTTCAGCGTCGCGTTCTCGGCCGGCAACGGTTTTGCATAGGCCTGGCCCTCGAGGTCGGCTGATGGAACCGGACAGGAAATCTCAGGCCCCGTCCACATCGCATGGATGCCCGGAACAACGCGTGGCGTGCCGAGGTAGGCCAAGAGGAAGGCAGCGTTTTCCGGCGCCTTCTCGGGCAGCAGCAATGCCGTTACGGAAAGCTGCGAGCGCGGCTCGGTGATCCTGATGGCGGTCATGTCTGGTCTTTCACGGCGGCGGCCTGCAGCTTGCTGCGCAGGAAGGTGAAGGGTCGGCTGATGTCGGCGACCAGCGACTCGCGCGCCGCCTGCGCATCCTGCGTGGACAGCGCCGTGACGATGCGGCGGTGATATTGGGCGGTGTCGACCTCGCCGGCTTCCGAGAAGGCGTAGATGGCGACACGAATGCAGGGACCCGATTGCAGCCACAGGCTCTCGATCATCGGGATCAGCACGGCCGAACCGCAGGAGCGGTAGATCTCGAAATGAAAGCTCTGGTTGAGCGTCACTTCGCGGTCGACGTCCTTCTTGTGTTTCAAAGCCCGCATCTCGTCCCATTCGGCGAGGATGGTTTCGATGGTGGCGATCTGGCGCGGACCCATGCGGGCGGCGGCCAGCGCGATCGCCTCGCCCTCGATCAGGATGCGAGCCCGCAGGAGATCGTCGAGGCGTTCCAGCGTGATCGGCGGCACGCGCACCGAACGGTTGGGCAGCGCCTCCAGCGCCTTTTCCGTGATCAGCCGGCCGAGCGCCTCGCGCACCGGCATGGTCGAGGTGACCAAGGCGTCAGCCAGGCCACGGATGGTCAGCACCTGGCTCGGTTCGAACAGGCCGCCAATCAGGGCGCGGCGCAGCTCGGAATACACGCGGTCCTGCACGGTCTCGCGGCCGACCGGCGCAAGCTGGGCCGCGATCACCTCGTTGTTCTTTTCGATGGCAGCCTTTTGCATGGAATTCCGTTCGTGGCCGGTTTTCGGCTTGCGGAGGAAATTAAAGCCGAATAGCGTGATCAACGCAAGTGTGATCACAAATCATAATCAGGAGGCGGCAGCGATCGTCTTCGGCCAGAGGGTTTGATGAGCGAGGCAACCAAACGGCAAGGGGAAATCCGCGCGCCGGTTCTGACGGCAAGGAATGTCGTCAGGCGGTTCGGCGGCCTTGTCGCGGTCAACGACGTCTCGTTTAACGTCAAAGCGGGCGAAATCCTCGGCCTCATCGGCCCCAACGGCGCCGGCAAGACGACGATGTTCGACCTGCTTGCCGGCAGCATATTGCCGACCAGCGGCGAAATCCTTCTCAACGGCACGAGCGTCTCGGGCGAAGCCGCACATCTGCGTATCGGCCGTGGCCTTGGCCGCACGTTTCAGATCCCGCGCCCGCTGCCCAACCTGACGCTGATCGAAAACATCATGCTGGCGGCGCAGGGTCAGGCCGGCGAAAAGCTGCTTGCCAATTTCGTCACGCCATGGCGCGTCGCCGCGCAGGAAAGGGCCGCCAGGACAAAGGCGCTTGAACTGCTGGAACTGGTCGCCCTCGCCCATCTCGCGCATGAGCCGGCGCGCGTGCTTTCCGGCGGTCAGCGCAAGCTGCTCGAACTCGCCCGCGTGATGATGGCCGATCCGGCGATCATCTTGCTCGACGAACCGGCGGCCGGCGTCAACGCGACGCTGCTCGAAGTCATCATCGACCGCATCCGCGACATCAATGCGCGCGGTATCACCTTCCTGCTGATCGAGCATAATATCGACATGGTGACGCGGCTCTGCCATCGCGTCCTCGTCATGGCGAGCGGCCAGTTGCTCAGCGAAGGCACGGCCGAAGAGGTCGCTCGCGACCCGCGCGCCATCGAGGCCTATCTCGGAGGCGCAGCATGAGCGAGATCGTTCTCGATGTCCGCGACCTCGAAGCCGGCTACGAGCCCGGCGTGCCGATCGTGCGCGGCGCCTCGATCACCGTCGCCAAGGGCGAGATCGTCGTGGTGCTCGGCCCCAACGGCGCCGGCAAGTCTAGCTTCATCAAGGCCATCGCCGGCCTCGTCCCGATCACCGGCGGCACAGTATTTCTGGACGGGAAGGACATCACTGCCGCGCCGGCCCACACCATGGTGCGCCTCGGGCTGGCCTTCGTGCCGCAGACCGAAAACATCTTCCCACTGATGTCGGTCGAGGACAATCTCAGAGTTGCTTGCGGCATCCTTGAGCGGCGCGAGATTCCTGCGCGCACCGAGGAGATGTATGCCGCCTTCCCCGATCTCGTCCGCCAGCGCCGCACCGCCGCCGGCAACCTCTCGGGCGGACAACGGCAGATGCTCGCCGTTGCGCGGGCGCTGATCGTCCACCCCAAGGTGCTGGTGCTAGACGAGCCGTCGGCCGGCCTGTCGCCGAAATTCGTCTCGATGGTGTTCGAGATGCTGGCAAACATCCGCAAGTCCGGCGTCACCATCCTGCTCGTCGAACAGAATGCCAAGGCAGCGCTCGCCATCGGCGACCGCGCCTATGTGCTGGTCGAAGGCAAAGACCGGCACGAGGGCATTGCCTCCGAGCTGTGGAACGATCCGGTGGTCGCCGAACTCTATCTCGGCCAGCGCCCCCGCAAGTCCGGCACAGGAGGTGGGGCATGAGCTTGCAATTTGTCGTCGACGGATTGCTGACGGGTTCGATGATCGGCCTGGGCGCCATCGGCGTGACGCTTACCTATTCGATCCTGGGCACCTATGCGACGCTGGCCGTCGTCAGCGCCATCGGCGCGACAGTCGGCAAGGTGGCACCGATCGCACCGCTGTCCTTCGGCTGGCCGCTGATTGTCGCGCTGGTCGTCGGCATGGCGTTCACCGCTTTGCTGGCGCTGCTGCTCGACAAGGTGCTGTTTTCGCGGCTGCGCTCGCAAGGCCAGGCGATCATCGTGGTGATGGCGAGCTTCGGTGCCTCGATGGCGCTGAGAAGCCTGCTCGAATTCACCTTCACCTCGCGGCCGACCTATTTCAGCCGGGCGATCCAGATCGCCATGCCGGTCGGCTTCGGCATCCGCATCACATCAGACCAGATCGCGCTTTTGCTGCTGACCGCGGTGCTGGTGCTCGCCGTGCATCTGTTGATGACGCGCACGCAGACCGGCCGCTCGATGCAGGCCCTGAGCCAGAACTCGGCACTGGCCCGCATCGTCGGCATCGACGTCGCCAGCGTGGTGCGCGTCACCTGGGTCATCGGCGGGGCGCTGGCCTTC
>NZ_RZRW01000167.1:0-10471 GCF_003998745.1 Mesorhizobium sp. M7A.F.Ca.US.014.04.1.1
GGGCTTTGCCGGATAATCGTAAAACCCCTTGCCGTTCTTGCGGCCGAAGCGGCCGTGATCGTCGACCATGGTGTTGATCAGCGCCATCTGCTTGGGATCGACCGCCTTGTCGCCCAAATCCCTGATGGTCTGCTTCATGATCTTCTGGGCAAGGTCGATGGCCGTTTCGTCGGTCAGTGCCAGGGGGCCGACCGGCATGCCGGCTGCCTTCGCCGCGTTCTCGATCATCGGCGCGGGCACACCTTCGATCAGCATCTTGTAGGCTTCCGACATGTAGCGCAGCACGCAGCGGTTGACGTAGAAGCCGCGCGTGTCGTTGACGACGATCGGCGTCTTCTTGATGGCGCGAACGAAGTCGATCGCGGTGGCCAGCGCCTTGTCGCCGGTCTTCTTGCCCAAAATGATCTCGACCAGCATCATCTTGTCGACCGGCGAGAAGAAATGGATGCCGATGAAATTCTTCGGCCGCGCCGAATTCTTGGCCAGCGACGAGATCGGGATGGTGGAGGTGTTCGACGCGAAGATCGCCGATGGCTTCAACACGGCTTCCGCCTGTTCGGTGGCGCTCTTCTTGACGCCCGAATCCTCGAACACCGCCTCGACCACCAGATCGCAGCCGGCAAGGTCGGCGTAGTCCGCCGTCGGCGTGATCAGCGACAGCAGTTTGTCCTTGTCCTCCGGCTTGGCGCGGCCCTTCTTGACCTGATCCGAGACCAGGCTGTCGGAATGCGCCTTGCCCTTGGCGGCCGACTCCAGATCACGGTCGAGCAGCACCACCGGGATGCCGGCCTTGGCGGTGACATAGGCGATGCCGGCGCCCATGAAGCCGGCGCCGAGAATGCCGATCTTCTTGAACTTGGTTTCGGGCACGCCGGCCGGGCGGCGGGCGCCCTTGTTCAGTTCCTGCAGCGACACAAACAGCGAGCGGATCATCGCCGCCGCTTCCCTGGTCTGCATGATCTCGGTGAAATAGCGCTGCTCGATGCGCAAGGCGGTGTCGAATGGCACCAGCAGGCCTTCATAGACGCATTTGAGGATCGCGGCGGCGGCCGGATAGTTGCCATAGGTCTCGCGGCGCAGGATGGCGATGGCCGGCGGCCACAGATTGAAACCGGCCGGCGAATAGATCTGGCCGCCGGGCAGCTTGAAACCTTTCTCGTCCCATGGCGCCACCGGCTTCAGGCCATTCCTGATCATCGCCTTGGCGGTCTCGACCAACCTTGTCGGCTCGGCGATCTCATGGATCAGGCCCATCGACTTGGCCTTCTGCGGCGACAGCGTCTGGCCGGAGGTCAGCATCTGCAACGCCTGCTGCTGATCGGTCAGCCGCGGCACGCGCTGGGTGCCGCCGGCGCCCGGGAAGATGCCGATCTTCACCTCGGGAAGCGCCATCTTCACCTTGTCGCTATCGGCGGCGACACGGCCGTGGCAGGCGAGCGACAATTCGAAGGCGCCGCCCATGCAGGTGCCGTTGATCGCCGACACCCACGGCTTTCCTGATGTTTCCAGCTTGCGGAACAGGCCGGTCATCATGCCGGCATTGTCGAACAGCGCCTTGGTCGCCTTTTCGGCGTCCTTGCCCTTTTCCGCGGCGAAGGTCGTCAGCATCTTCTGCAGCAAAGAGATATCTGCACCGCCGGAGAAGGTATCCTTGCCGGAGGTGATCACGGCGCCCTTGATGGCGGCGTCACCAGCCACCTTGTCGACAATGGCGTTCAATTCCCGCATCGCCTCTTCGGTGAAGACGTTCATCGCACGGCCGGGCATGTCCCAGGTGACCAGCGCAATGCCGTCGGCGTCGGTGTCGAGGGCGAAATTGGTGTAGCTCATCGTTTCTCTCCCCGTCAGACGCGTTCGATGATGGTTGCGGTGCCCATGCCGGCGCCGATGCACAGCGTCACCAGAGCGGTGTTGAGATCGCGCCGCTCGAGTTCGTCCAGCACCGTGCCGAAGATCATCGCGCCGGTGGCGCCGAGCGGATGACCCATGGCGATGGCACCGCCATTGACGTTGATCTTGTCATGCGGAATGTCGAAAGCCTGCATGTAGCGCAGCACCACCGAAGCGAAGGCTTCGTTGAGCTCGAACAGGTCGATGTCCGAGAGCTTCATCTTGGCGCGCTTCAACAGCTTCTCGGTGACGTCGACCGGACCGGTCAGCATCAGCACAGGCTCGGAGCCGATGTTGGCGAAGGTGCGGATACGCGCGCGGGGCTTCAGCCCCATCGCCTTGCCGGCCTTCTTCGAACCGAGCAGCACGGCCGCCGCACCATCGACGATGCCGGACGAATTGCCGGCATGATGGACGTGGTTGACCTCTTCCACTTCGGGATGCTTCTGCACCGCGACCGCATCGAAGCCGCCCATTTCGCCGGGCATGACGAAGGACGGGTTGAGCGAGGCCAGCGACTGCATGTCGGTCGACGGGCGCATATGCTCGTCATGGTCGAGGATGGTCAGGCCGTTCTGGTCCTTGATCGGAATGACGGATTTCTTGAAGCGGCCATCCGCCCAGGATTTGGCGGCGCGCTTCTGGCTCTCGACCGCATAGGCGTCGACGTCGTCTCTGCTGAAGCCGTATTTGGTGGCGATCAGGTCGGCCGAGATGCCTTGCGGCACGAACCAGCCGGGCAGGCCGACCGAAGGATCCATGAACCAGGCACCGCCCGAGGCGCCCATGCCGACGCGCGACATCGATTCGACACCGCCGGCAATGACGATCTCGTCCGCTCCCTGCGCGATCTTGGCGGCACCGAAATTGATGGCGTCGAGCCCGTAAGCGCAGAAGCGTGAGATCTGCATGCCGGGCGCCTTGGTGTCGTAGCCGGCCTCGAAGGCGGCGGCGCGCGGAATGACCGAACCCGCCTCGCCGACCGGATCGACGCAGCCGAAGATGATGTCGTCGACGTTTGCAGTGTCCAGCCCATTGCGGTCGCGCAGCGCCTCGAGCGTCTTGGCGGCAAGCCGCACCGCCGGCACCTCGTGCAGCGATCCGTCTTTCTTGCCCTTGCCACGCGGTGTGCGCACGGCGTCATAGACATAAGCTTCAGCCATTTGCTTGCTCCTTGGGTTTGCCTGATGTCGCCTTCAGAGAGAGCGTCCGATCAGCAATTTCATGATCTCGTTGGTGCCGCCGTAGATGCGCTGGACGCGGGCGTCGCGGAACATGCGGGCGATCGGGTATTCATTCATGTAGCCATAGCCGCCATGCAGTTGAAGGCATTCGTCGACGACTTTTCCCTGCAGGTCGCTGAGCCAGTACTTGGCCATCGACGCTGTCACGGGATCGAGGCCGCCCGCGATGTGGCGGGCGACGCAATCATTGTAGAAGACGCGGCCGATGGTGGCCTCGGTCTTGAGTTCGGCCAGCTTGAACTGGGTGTTCTGGAAATCGATGATCGCCTTGCCGAACGCCTTGCGCTCCTTGACGTAGTCGATGGTCAGCGCCAGCGCCCGCTCGATCATGGCGATGGCGCCCGTGCCGATCTGCAGCCGCTCCTGCGGCAGTTGCTGCATCAACTGGACGAAGCCCTGCCCTTCCTCGTGGCCGAGCAAATTGGAGGTCGGCACGCGCATGTCGTTGAAGAACAGCTCCGACGTGTCGTTGGCCTTGAGCCCGATCTTGTCGAGGTTACGGCCGCGCTGGAAACCTTCGACCTCGTCGGTCTCGACGACGATCAGCGAGGTGCCCTTGGCGCCCTTCTCCGGATCGGTCTTGGTGACGACGATGATGAAGTTCGCAAGCTGGCCGTTGGTGATGAAGGTCTTGGAACCATTGATCTTGTAGTGGTTGCCATCCTTCTGCGCCCGCGTCTTGACGCCCTGCAGATCGGAACCGGCGCCGGGCTCGGTCATGGCGATGGCGCCGATCAGCTCGCCGGTCGCCAGCTTCGGCAGCCATTTCTTTTTCTGCTCCTCGGAGCCGTAGTGGAGGATATAAGGGGCGACGATCGAATTGTGCAGGCCGATGCCGAACCCGTCGACGCCGACATGGCCAATGGCCTCGATGATGGCGCTCTCATGCGCGAAGGTGCCGCCGGAGCCGCCATATTCCTCCGGCATAGAAGCGCAGAGCAGGCCGGCGGAACCTGCCTTCAGCCAGCTTTCGCGATCGACCATCTCGTTCTTCTCGAACTCGTCGTAGCGCGGCGCGATCTCCTCCGACATGAAGCGATGCGCCATGTCGTAGAGCATGCCGACCTCGTCCGCCGCCCAGGCGGGCTTCGGCAAAGAGAGCACTTCGGCGGGATTTGTCGCCACGATTTCCTCCGCGTATCGACAGACAGAAAGGCCAGTGAAGTCGAGCTTAGAACGCTTCCGCCGGCAGTGCCATCAATGTGTCAGCGCCGCTCGAAATGCGGGCGAGATGCGCCGATGTCTCCGGCATGATCCGCTCCATGAAGAAGCGCCCCGTCACGATCTTGTTGTCGTAGAAGGATTGCGCGCCATTGGCGTCCGTCTTGCCAAGTGCCACCTTGGCCATCTGCGCCCACATATAGCCCAGAGCGACCAGGCCGAAGAGATGCATGTAGTCGGTCGAGGCGGCACCCGCATTGTCGGGCTTGGCCATGCCGTTCTGCACCAGCCACATGGTCGCTGCCTGCAAATCGTTGAGACCTTTCTTCAACGCCTTGGTGAACGGCGCCATCTTCTCGTTAGCGCGGTTCTCCTCGCAGAATTCGCCAACCTCCTTGAAGAAGGCCTGCACGGCGCGGCCGCCATGCAAACCAAGCTTGCGGCCGACGAGGTCGAGCGCCTGGATGCCATTGGCGCCTTCATAGATCATAGCGATGCGGGCATCGCGCACGAACTGGCTCATGCCGTGCTCTTCGATATAACCGTGACCGCCGAACACCTGCTGCGCCATGACGGCGTGGTCGAACCCTTTGTCGGTGAGCACGCCCTTGACCACCGGTGTCATCAGGCCGGTGTAGTCGTCGGCGGCCTGGCGATCCTTGTCGTCGCCGGAGCGGTGGGCGATGTCGGACTTGATCGCCGTCCACAGCGCCAGCGCGCGGCCGGCCTCGTTGAAGGCTTTCATGGTCATCAGGCTGCGGCGGATGTCGGGATGGACGATGATCGGATCGGCCTTCTTGTCCGGCGCCTTCGGCCCAGACAATGAGCGGCCCTGCAAACGGTCCTTGGCGTAGCCGACAGCGTTCTGATAGGCGATCTCCGACAGCGACAACCCCTGCAGGCCGACACCGAGGCGCGCCTCGTTCATCATCGTGAACATCGCCTTCAGGCCGCCATTGGGCTCGCCGAGCAGCGTGCCCTCAGCCTCGTCATAGTTCATGACGCAGGTCGAATTGCCGTGGATGCCCATCTTCTCCTCGATCGAGCCGCAGGAGACGGTGTTCCTGTTGCCCGGATTGCCCGACGGGTCGAGCTTGAGCTTCGGCACGATGAACAGCGAGATGCCCTTGACGCCTTCCGGCGCACCCTCGATGCGGGCCAGCACCAGATGGACGATGTTGTCCGACATGTCGTGTTCGCCGGCCGAGATGAAGATCTTCTGGCCTGAAATCTTATAGGTGCCATCGCCGTTCGGCACCGCTTTGGTCCGCAACAGGCCGAGATCCGTGCCGCAATGCGGCTCGGTCAGGTTCATGGTGCCGGTCCAGGCACCCTCGATCATCCTCGGCAACCATGTCGCCTTCTGCTCGTCGGTGCCGTGGGTGATGATTGCCGCGATCGCGCCCTGCGTCAGGCCCGGATACATCATCAAGGACATATTGGCCGAGACCATATATTCGGCGACGGCGGTGTGCACGGCATAGGGCAGGCCCTGGCCGCCGAACTCGACGGGTGCGGCCAATCCCATCCAGCCGCCCTCGCGGTACTGGTCGAAGGCCTCCCTGAAGCCTTTCGGCGTGGTCACCGAGCCATCGTCGTGACGCACACAGCCTTCCATGTCGCCGACACGGTTCAGCGGATGCATGACGTTTTCGGCGAGCTTGGCGCCTTCGGCGAGGATCGCCTCGAGCACATCGGGCGTGGCGTCGGCAAATCCGGGAAGGTTCGAATAACGCTGGTAACCCAGAACCTCGTTGAGCACGAACAGCGTATCCTGGACCGGAGCCCTGTATGTCGGCATGCTTTTTCTCCACCCTGCAAACCCGGTCCGAATGCCCCGAAGACAAGCCAGGGCGGCATGCGGACCCATATTGGGAGCGGGATAGCAAAAATTGACGTTTGCGTAAACGTCAATTTTCTCGATGCGACAAGATTCCCCGCCCCCTGGAGCAATGAGCGTAGCGGCGCGACGTTGCGCAAGCCAGCGCCGAAAGGCCATAAGAGTGGGCCAGGACAACGAAAAGCCGCGTGGCAGGCCACGCGGCTAGACAGAACTCGGACAATCAGCAGACGACTTGGTGTCTGGCGCAATTCCTGACGGAATTGCTTCAGCTGGCGGCGCTCGCCTGCGGCGCCGAACGCTCGCTCAGCATCTGGCGCACCGCCGACATCGAGCCGCTGAGCTCGTTGATGGCGTCGTCGATCAGCGCCCGTTGCTTCTGCAGGCGGGCAAGCTGCTTTTCCGACTTGTCCAGCGCAAGCTTGAGCTGCTTGGTGTTTGAACCGGTGGGATCGTAGAGATCCATCATCTGCTTGACGTCGCGCAGCGAGAATCCGACCTTGCGGCCAAGCAGGATCAGCTTGAGGCGGGCCTTGTCGCGGCGCGTGTAGAGACGGGTCGAACCGTCGCGCTGCGGGTTGAGCAGGCCCTTGTCTTCGTAGAAACGCAGCGTGCGCAGCGTCACTCCATATTTCTTCGCCATCTCGCCGATGCGGACGAGGTCCTCGCCGGCTTCGGCAGACATATTGGTATTGGCCGCGGTCTCGCCGGCCGAGATAAGCTTCATGGTCACTGGCTTTCCCCGTCTGGTGGCGTCGCGGTCCTGGACCGTGCGTCGCCTGACTGGAAGCGGGGGCCTGCTTCCAGTCGTGGTTTCAACAAACAAATCGCAAACATGCGCTCAATGCGCCTTTTACGTTTACGTCAATTCTATACCGATTGCCGCAGGATGACGCAAGGGCGTTCTGCGCCCCGCCCTTTATGCCGCACCGTCAGGCCAGCAGCCAACATCCTTTCGATTTCTTAAGTTTGGTTAACGCGTTGTTTACCACGTTGGGGGAAATGTGGGCGCGTCGGCTACCCGTGTTTATCCTGTATCGAATTTTTCACGGTTTTTCGGAGCGCGGGCGAGAGCCCGGGAAGCTCGTCTTCCGCCGCGGCATCGCCGCCGGTCGCCTTCGTTCCGATAGGGACCTGGGGGAACTGGCCGCGAGCCAGCCATTCTGAAAGACGGACGCACCGATGAACAGCAAGCGGTCCTATCTCGATACACTCAATGCCGGCAGGCAGCGCAGGCCGCAGACCACGCTCGATCAGTTGAACCAGTCGCTGGAGACACTGGAGCAGCGGCTGGAGCGGACGCGCGAGGATCCGATGGCACGTCCCGAACTCCGCCAACCCGATCCCCGCCAATATGGTGCCGATGCGCGCTACCCCGCCGCCCGGCCCTCTGGCCAGCAGCGCTGGTATGAGGACCCGCAGCCCGCGTCGCGTCCGAAGAGCCCGATGCAGGGAGCCGCCGCTTTCGAGCAGAATTACCAGGCCATTGCCCGCGATATCGATCGCGTGCGCGGCCAGGAGGATGGCGTTGCCATGGTCGGCAAGATCGCCGGCGAATTGCGCGGCATGCGCGAGGAATTGCGCCACCAGATGACCGCAGGCCTGCAGCGGGAATTCGAAGCGCTGCGCAAGGACATCGAGCGGGCCTTCCAGTCAGGCGCAAGGCCCGGTGCTTCGGCCAAGGGCAGTGCTGAACTCGGCCTTGAGTTCGAGCGTCTTTCGGGCGCCATCCAGACCCTGGCCGAGAAGAGCGACGACAGAAGCGTCAACATGCTGCGCCTCGAGCTCGAACAGGTCAAAGCCGCACTCGAAACGCTGGCACGCGAAGAGAGCGTGCAGAAGGTCGACCGCCGCTGGGACGATTTCGATCGCCGCTGGACGGCGTTCGAAGACCGCCTCGACGCCGACCAGCGCAAGCGCTCGGACGACCCGGGCCTGTCTGCTCTCACCGCCCGGCTCGAGCAGATCAGCAATGCCGTCAACAATTTGCCGGAATCGTTGTCGCTGCGCTCGCTGGAGGAGAAGGTGCGGACGCTTGCCGGCGCTGTCGACCATTTCGCCAGCCAGCAAGACAATCGCGGCAGCGACACGCTTGGCATGATCGACGAGCGGCTGGACGAGATTTCCCGCGCCATCGTGGCATCGACGGTCGCCGCGCAAGCCAATTCATTCGACCACGAGGCTTTCGAGCGCATAGAGAGACGGATCGACTCGCTTGCCGGCCAGATCCAGGAAGTGGCGCAGGATCGTCCCGGCAACGCGGTCATGGACCGGTTGAGCACGCTGTCGGGCCGGGTCGACGAACTCGCCGGCCGCGCCAATCTGCCGGAGCAGGCGATGGAGCGCCTGGCCAAGCAGATCGCATTCATCGCCGACAAGATCGACCAGGCACCCGCCATGCCTGACGCCGACTACATCTTCCATGGGCTGGAGCAACGCTTCGACGTGCTGTCGAGCATGATGGAACGCCGCCAGGGTGACGCCATCGAACAGGGCAACATGCTGTTCCGCGATCTCGAGCGCAGGCTGGACGAGGTTGCTGACAGGCTCGACCAGCGCATGCCGCAGGTCGACAGCGTCGGCATCATGGAAGCCATCGATGCCCGCTTTACGGCGCTCGCCAAGCGCCTTGAAACGCGTGTGCCCGATCCCGCGGGCGAAGCGGCGATCCGCGGACTGGAGAGCCGGCTCGAAGACATTTCAAGCCGGCTGGACGCGTCGGCCGCACAGGTCGCCGGCATCGATCCGGCGCTGATCCGCAGCCTGGAAGCACAGGTTGCCGGCCTGTCGGCTCATCTTTCCAAGCCCAGCACCCCGCTGCCGGAATTCGAGGACATCAGCCCGCGTCTCAACGAAATTGAAAAGTCGCTCGCAGGAACCCGCGATTCCATTCTCGGCGCGGCGCGCGAAGCGGCCGAGAACGCAGTGCAATCGCTGGCCGGTTCGAGCGCCAATGCGACCGCGGTTTCCGGCCTCGCCCAGGATTTGAAGACGCTTGAAACACTGACGCGGCGCTCCGACGAACGCAATTCGAGAACGTTCGAGGCCATCCACGATACGTTGCTCAAGATCGTCGACCGGCTGGGTTCGCTCGAACCCGGCGAGCCGGTCGAGGCGATGAGCGAATTGCTGGATGCGGCACCGGCCGAGCCGAGCAACTGGCGCGGCGTGCGCCGACCCAAAATGGCCGTCGACGCGCCGTCGATGGATATCGATCAGCCCCTGCCATTGACTGGGGACATGGCAGATCTCGATGGCCGTGCCGCCGCCATCCTGCGCAATGAGCCGGGTGCACGCGGCGACCTGGGTATGCGTAGCGACCTCGGTATTGGTATTGGCACGCGCACGCCGGCCGAGGCTGCCGCGGCGGCGGCCATGGCCGCGCTCGGTTCGGACACGATCGCCGAGAAAGGCGGACAGGCCGGCGGCCGCAAATCGTTGTTCGGCGGGCTGGCCCGCGCCTTCAAGGGCAAGAAGGAGGCGGATATCCCGCCACTGGCCGGCTCAGCGCCGAGTGCCCCAATACCGAGCGTCGATCTCGACGAGCCGCTCGATCCGAAAATGGCCAACCGGCCGCTGGAGCCCGGCTCCGGCGCACCTGACCTCAATGCCATCATGAAGCGCGTGCGTGACGAGCGCGGCCAGCCGGCCAAGCCCAGCGACACCGATGCCGCGAAATCGGATTTCATCGCCGCTGCCCGGCGCGCGGCGCAGGCCGCGGCCGCCGAGGCCGATGCGCTGAAGCGCCAGTCGACGGTGACCGGACCGGTGAAGGCACTGCGGATCGGCGACCTGCTCAAGGCACGGCGCAAGCCGATCCTGATGGGGACAACCGCGATCCTGCTGGCGCTGGGCGCCCTGCAACTGGGCAAGGCCTTTTTCGCCGATCCGGCCCAGGTGGCGAGCAACGATGTCGTGCCGATCGTCGCCTCGCAGCCGATGCAAACCGCCTCGCTCGATGCCGCGAGCCAGCCAAAGACGGACGCGCAGCCCGCGGCAGTGGAAAGCGCGCCGGACCATGCCGGCAGACAGGCCGAGCCATCCGCACCGGCAACCAAGGACGACATGGCCGCGCAAAGCATGATTGCCACGCCGTCAGGCGCCGAGCCGTCGATGGGTGCCGCGCCGATCGCAGAACCGGTTCCCGCCCCCGTCGCCTTGGCTACATCGGCCGATGCAAACCCAGCGGCGTCCGAGACGACGACAGCTTCGGCTGCGCCGGCCTCGACCGTTCCGGTCGCCGCCGAACCTGCCGATACCGATACCGCCACCGGCATCCAGCCTATGGCGACAGAGCCGACCACCGCCAAGGACACCACGGGCGCGGTTCCGCCGG